>JANNAY010001236.1:0-3353 GCA_031384945.1 Deltaproteobacteria bacterium | reverse complement strand
CGTACTTCATCGTGGCCGAGACCTTTGGTGACCTGTCGCCCTTCACCATCAAAGTCGATCTGATCAACTGACGTGGGTGTCGACGTCGTCTTCGAAGTCGCCGCCATCGTCGTCGCTGTCGTCGGCTCCGGCGGCTTCGTCTTCGTGCGACGCCAAAAACGCCGCGGCGCCGCGTTGATCACGTTGCGTGAGGTGAACCGCGCGACCGCTGAGGTGCTGCACGCGCACCAACAGTGGGGACGCGCCGTGCGCCGCGAGATCCACGACGAGAACGCTGCCGAGCGCGCGCGTCTGGCCGCTGCCCTCGCGCCCCTCGTCGACGAGCTCACGCAGCTGCTGGCCACTGCGCCCGCCGAGCATGTGCTCGTGCCCGGTCTACAGCTCGTCGCGCGCGAGCTCGAGACCCTGGTCAAAAGGGATAATTGAACGGCGTATAAAACGACGGGAATTGCTGCTCTTGGGGGCTGGCCGCGACGTCGATGCGCATCAAGAGCGAGCGGTTGATGAGAATGCGCAGGCCGACGCCGCCGCCGAACAGCGGGCGGTCGAGCGAGCCGCGGTCAGGAAAGCCGCCGGCGAGGTCGCTGACATCGTCGCCGACGAAGGCGGCGTCGAAGAAGACACCGGCGCCGATGTCGGCGCGCAGCTTCCACCAGGCGAACTCGTAGAACTGTCGGCGCAGCTCGAGCTGCTCGATCAACTTCACCTTGCCCATGCCGCGGTGCTCGCGCAGCCCGCGGCCGATCCACTGTCCACCAAATGCCGTGTGATCGCGCGTTCCACCTGTCGTGGCGAGGTCTTCGGTGGGCACGTCGCCGATCATGATGTCGGCGATGGTGCGGGTCGCCAACGTCGTCGACAGCGGCAGCGGCACGTAGAACGCGACCGAGGTGTTCACGCCGGCGTAGCGCCACGACGAGAACCATTGTGGCGAGCTGCCGCGCAGCGAGGCCTCGGCGAAGAAGCCGCGCGTCGGGTCGGGCTCGAAGTCGCGGTGGTCGACGGTGACGCCGGCCTGCAACACGCTCGAGAGCCCCGGCTCGCCGACGGGAAAGCGCTGCGCGTACAGCGAGCCCGGATACGGGCCGTAGTCGAAGCCGTCGACCTTGTCGGCGAGGTCAAAGGCGCCGGGGATGTAGTAGGCGAGCCGGGCGCCGACCATCGCCTCGACCTTGTAGGGCATCTCGGTGAAGCCCCAGCGGAACAACACATCACCGTGTGGGCGAATGAAGCGCGTTGCAAAATACCTGCGCACGAAGCTGTCGTGTTCATCGTCGTCGTCGTCTTTGTCATCGACGAGGTCGCGGTCGGCGGCGGCGGCTTCGGCTTCGTCGACGTCGCAGGCGACGCTGTTGCCGGTGCCGCAGTAGTTCTGCGTGACCGTGCTGTAGAAGCCGACGCGCGTCGCGATGCGCAGGGGCAGTCCGCCCACCTTCGTACCTTCCCACTTCAATTCGTGGCGCTGCACCAATTTGCTCGATAAGAAAAAACGCAGCGCGAAGTCATCGAGAAATGGTCCACCGTCTTTGTCGTAGCGGTGCACGGCGAACAAGACGCCGCCGGCAGCGCCTTCGTCGACGTTGACGCCGACGACGGGCACGACGACGAAGTCCCATGTTGGCTGCTGCCACTGCGGCGACGTCGGCTCGGGCGTCGCTGCGACAGCGGGGACATCGGCGGCCAACAAGAGAACGAGCGCGGCCCACATGCGTCGCGCAGCCTAGGGATTCACAGCCCCATCGCGCAGGTGGGCGCGGGCTCGCTCATCGGCTGCGATCGCGGCTACGGCGTCATGGGTGTTCAGAAAGACGATGCTGCGCATGAAGTCGACAAGCGGATCACCGCCGACCGCAACGTCGATCGCGTTGGCGCTCTTGAGGGCGCTGGCGAAGTCGTCGTTCTCGAACGCGATGTCGAAGGCGCTCATCTCGGTGCAGAGGGCATCGGTGCCGCCCGCGCGCAGCGCCACCAGCGACGCCGTCGTCGCCTCAGGGCTGACGTGCCGTGCGGCAGCAAGGCGCAGCACCAGCACCGTGCGCTCTTGCTGCAAGCGCGCGGGCATGCGGGCAAAGACGTCGAGCGCCTCTTGGTAGCGCTCGGCGGCGATCGCGTCGCCCATGGCCTTCATGTCGGCGCCGTCGCCATAGGTCGCCATGCCGTTGCCAATGTCGCTGCCCTCGCCGCGATCGCTCATGCCGAGCCTGAGGTTCGAGACGACCGCGGTCGTACAGGCCTGCGACGGCACGAAGTCGATGAAGCGGACCTGGCCGTCGACCTTGCCGACGAGAAACTCGATGTACCCGAGGCCACCGCGCACGGGGCTGAAGTGAAAGAGCGCCGATGTCACGCCGTCGAAGCTGCGCACGCGCAGCAAGTCGACATGGCCACCGGCCTTCAAGATCTCGATGAGCCCTGCCGTCGGCGCCTTGCCGCCCAGTCCGATTTTGGTGCCGCGGGCCGAGGCGCCGCGGCGGATCCACTCGTTGAACCCGCTGACCGGCATGCCCGCGGCGACGTCGTCGATGCGGCCGTCGAAGTCGAACAAGTCGTCGCCTGCGTCGCCTGCCTTCATGCGCGCGGTCAACGTGGCGGCGATCGCAGCGGCCTCGTTTGCGCTCGCCGCGGAGCGTTGCGGCGGGCTGCTGCACGAGACGACGCCGACCACGATGACGACGACCGCGAAAGAGATGGAGAAGGCGCGCATGGAAGCGATCGTACGTCGTAGCGTCCGCGCATGAGCAAGATCATTGATGTGCGGGGCGGCGACGACGGACCTCTTCTCGGTCGCCTGCGCGGCGTCATCGCGCGGCACGAGCTGCGACCCGTCGCGGGCGCTGCGACGCGCATCTATTCTGGCGACGTCAGCAAGGCGCACTTCGTCTTGCGGCGGCCGCTGCCCACGCCGCCACCCGAGGTGTGGAGCAACGCCGAGCGGCAGCTCGTCGTGTCGGCCGACGTCGCCGCGCGTCTGCCGCGCGAGCTCGAGCGCATCGCGGTGCGTGTCAAAGACGCCGGCGGCAACGACGTCACAGACGCCGTTCTCGTCGTCATCGACGGCGCTGACAAGGTCATCGACGGCGCAGGCAACGGCTTCGTCGACAGCTACTTCTTCAACGAGGTTCGCTACCCGGCAGAGCCCGCCGCTGCGCCGCGCCCGGTCTTTCGCATCGAGTACACGCTGATCATTGGCTGCGATGACGACGTGGGCGCGATGCTGGCGCCGCTCTGCACCCCGGCGTCTGGCGTGCACCTCGTCGACTTTCCCCGCTACACCGAGATCGTGGGGCCGCGTCCGCCGTCGGCGTACCTGCTCTTTCGCGCGGGCACCGAGGGCGCCGATCTGCGGCTCGATG
>JANNAY010001230.1:0-1808 GCA_031384945.1 Deltaproteobacteria bacterium | reverse complement strand
CCCGTGGAGAGGTCCGAGCGCAGCGAGGGGTGAGGTCTGCCCCGGTTGCGGGGCCGGGGCCAGGGACCCGTGGGCTCACATCGTCGAGCAGCGGCATCGTCGTCGACGAGAGGCCTGCACTGCGCGCGCTCAAACTACATGCTCGCGTCTTGTGCCAGCTTCCACTCACCACTGGACTTGACCCACACGATCAAGGTCAACCCACTGGCGGCCGGCCTGTCTTTCCAAGTCAGTTTCCAACGCATCGCCAGCGACACGCTGCCGCCGCTGAATTTGACGTCGAGCTTCTCGAAGTCGAGCGTGCCCATGGTCTCTGGCTTGCCGCCGTACTTCTTGAGGTAGCGCGCCAGCACGTCAGCGCGACCGCGGGTGACACCAGACGGTGAAAGAAAGACGGCGTCTTCGGCATAGTCAGCACAGAAACCTGCGAGGTCGCCGCGGTTCCAGGCATCCCGCTGGGCGTTCAGGCGGCTTTCGACCTCGCTGCGCGCGACGGTCGCCTCGGGAATTGGCTCTTGGGCAAGGGCGTCGTTGGAGCCGATGGCGGCTGCGCCCACGACGACGGCGGCGGATCTGACGAGGGCGTCTCTGCGGTTCATGACTTCTTTGCTTTCTTCATCGTCGGCGCCAGCGCCGGTCGGACGACGTCGCTGCCGAGCAGGCTCATCAACACGAGGTCTTTGAAGGCGCCGTCTTTCCACATCGCCGATCTGCGCGTTCCCTCGACCACGAAGCCGACGTTTTCGTAGCTGGCGATGGCCGGTTTGTTCTCAGGAAAGACCTCGAGCTCGACGCGGAACAGGCCAAGGTCGTTGACGGCGTGCGACGTCAACGCGCGCATGGCGTCGGTGCCGCAGCCCTTGCCGCGCTCGCCGGCGTCGCCGATGACGATGCCGACGGAGCAATTGCGGTGTTTCCAGTCAATCTTGTGGATGCCCGTCATGCCGATGGTCTTGGGCTTCTCTCGAGGTGAAGCCGCGATCGCATCGATAACAAAGACGATGTCAGTGGTGCTCTTCAACAGGGCATCAAACCAGCGCTCTTCTTCGGCCATCGAGAGCGGGCTCGAGCGGGCGATCGAGGCGCGGGTGGCGGGATCGTTCATCCACGAGACGAGCAGCGGCAGGTCGGCGCGCTCGACGCCACGGAGACGGACCTTCTTGCCGTGCAACATGCTTCACCTCTGCATTTCAGCGACGACGAACCACCCGTGCTGAGATTCAACGCAAAGCGTCGTTTCTCCCTTGCGGACAGGGCTGCAAGTCGCGACAGCGTCGTCCACCTATGCCCAAGCGCCAAGACCTCAAGTCGATCTGTGTTCTCGGCAGCGGCCCCATTGTCATCGGGCAAGCCGCCGAATTCGACTACTCCGGCGCGCAAGCCGTCAAAGCGCTGAAGGCGTGCGGGTACCGGGTCATCCTCGTCAACTCGAACCCGGCGACGATCATGACCGACCCTGACCTGGCCGATGCGACCTACATCGAGCCGCTGGTGCCCGACGTCGTCGCCCGCATCCTCGAGAAAGAAGCCCCCGACGCCGTGCTGCCCACTGTCGGGGGACAAACCGCCCTCAACCTCGCCATCGCGCTCGACAAAGACGGCACGCTCAAGCGCCTCAACGTCGAGCTGATCGGCGCAAAGGCCGACGTCATCGACAAAGCCGAGAACCGCCAGCGCTTCAAGAAGTGCATGGATGAGATCGGTCTCGAGAGCGCGCGCAGCGCCATCTGCCACACCATCGAAGAAGCCCGCGCCGCCATCGACAAGCTCGGCCTGCCCGCCGTCATTCGACCCTCGTTCACGATGGG
>JANNAY010000125.1:0-4052 GCA_031384945.1 Deltaproteobacteria bacterium | reverse complement strand
CGTCGTCGCCCGCGTCGACGTCGACCGACTCAGCGCGCACTCGTTGCGCGCCCGTTTCGCGACAGCTGCGGCGGGCAGGGCGGCCAGAGTCGGCGACGAGGAAGGTCACGCGACACCGATCCGTGGCGATGCTGTTCAAGTACGTCCGCGTCGACGACCCGCTCGCTGCCGCCGCCGACGGTCTCGGCAGATGACTCAGCTCGAATGTGGAGCGGCCTCTGGGTCGGCGTCGTCCACACCTTTGCTGATGCACCGCTCGTCGCCGTCGAGGTTCTCGTTACTCGCGCAACGTGGTCGTCCGGCGGAGACGCTATCTAGCTCGATGGAATCCGATCCGCCGCAGACCCCAGAACGCGTTCAGACCGACGAGAGCCTGCGGCTTGAGCGCAAGAATACCGATGCGCTCATCGCCTCACGGCGTGAGCATGTCGAAGACGACGCCGACGCAGTACTGGCTCGTGCGCGCTCTCAAGCTGCGGAGCTGCTTGAGAGCGCGCGTGATCGCGCCGACGCCGCGCTCGAGACTGCGGGCACACCCGCGCCCGTGCAACGAGCCGTCGATCTGGAGCGACTGCGGGAGGACAAGTCCATCGCCGATCAGCACGCGGCTGCCGACGCCACGCTTGAGCGCGAACGCTTGGAGCAGAAGCGCACGCTGGCCACGCTGCTTCCCCTCGAGCGCAACAAGACGGACCGCTACCTGCTCACCGAGCGTCGGCGTTCAGACGACGCCCTCGCCCACCGCGACGACTTCATGGGCATGGTCAGCCACGACGTGCGCAACCTGCTCAGTGGCATTGTGCTGACCGCCGAGGCCCTGGTCGAGGCATCATCGTCATCGTCTGAGGAGGGGAAGCGCGCGGCGGCTGCGGCAGTACGCATCCAGCGCTACGTTGCCCGGACCAGCCGTTTGATCGGTGACCTCGTTGATGTCGTCAGTGTCGACGCTGGCAAACTGCGAGTTTCACCCGAGAAAGGCGATGTCGCGCTCCTCGCAGACGAAGCGGTTGACGCCTTTGGCGTGCTCGCCCTGGCCCAGGGGATTGCGCTCGACAGAGACACCGGTGGAGACGGGGTCGACGGCCTCCGCCCCGTCCTCTCTGCCCGCTTCGATCACGACCGCATGGTGCAGGTGCTCGCCAACCTCATCACCAACGCCGTGAAGTTCACGCCCCGCGGCGGCAGGATTCGCGTCCGCGCGTATCGCGAGGCAGACGACGTTCGTCTCTCCGTCGCCGACAATGGTGTCGGCATCGCCGCCGACAAGCTCGATCAAGTGTTCGAGCGTTTTTGGCAGGTCGGTGCCAACGACCGTCGAGGTCTTGGGCTCGGCCTGTACATCGCGAGATGCATCATGGATGCACACCACGGGCGCATTTGGGTCGAGAGCGCCCTTGGCGCGGGCACGACGGTCCACGTCATCCTGCCCGCGACAGGGTGAGCCCGGATTCGCCCGCGGAGCACGCCTCAGAGTCGACGGCCTGCCTTCGAGGTTGACACCGTTTCGCTCAACATCCCTCGAGCGCATCTCGACCGAGGCGACCCGCTCATCGCCGAGTTGGTGAACGGCGTGCGCGTCACGCAAGAGGAGGCGCGGCGCTCTCCGTCGACGAGCTGTGGATCATCGAGAGAACAGCCCGCATCGGTCTTCCCTCGCAGCGCGGCGATGTCTGCCCGGTGAAGGCCTTCGAGGCGTGGCGCAACGTCTACCGGCATCGAAGTCGTCGCTAGGCGGCGGGCGCAAAAGCACGAACACGGGCATACCAGGCGCCAGCGTCGTCACCCCGCAGCGCGAACGGCACGCCGTGCACCTCGGTGTTGTTGCCGCTGGTCTTCAACGCGGTGATCCGCAGCCACAGCTCGATCGGATCGCGAAAGGCGAAGCGAAAGCGAAAGACTTGGTTGGGCGCGAGCCCGTCGCGGCCCGACAGCACCACACCTCGCGTGCTGAGCTGTTGGACCTGAAAGGCGCGCGACGTCGACATGCCGATCGTCGAGGCCGTCAGCGCCGACGACGGCGGCGCGGCCGGCGCTTGTACCTCGACCGTCGCCGGTCGCGGTGCGAGGCGCTCGATCGTAAAGGAGGCCAGCAGCTGCGGCAGCGTGCCGAGCGCGCGCGACAACGTCGTGACGTCGCGCGGAGAGAAGCCCTCGATCGTGGCCAGCCCCTCAGGCTCTAGCGAGCCGCCGCCATCCATCACGGCGATGAGATCGTCGACGGCGTTCAGCAGGACGATAACCGGATCGCTCTTTGTGCGCAGGTGGTGCGTGCTCATGACGCGACGGAGCGACTCGGGCAGATCCCACTTTTCAGCGGCGAGGATGCCGAGCTCGCAGCCGTACTTGGCGACGAGGTTGCGCCAGACCGGCGCGCCGACGTCTTCGGCGGCGACGACGTTGCCGGCGGCGCAAACGTCTTCGATCGCGCGAACCGCGAGCAGCCGGCCGAAGTCGTGAAGCAAGCCGCAGACAAAGGTCTCATCGGCCGCCAGCTGGTGGTTCGGCGCCAGCGTCGACGCGAGGATTGCCGAGGTCACCGCGTGTCGCCAGGCTTCGTCGCGCAGCGCGACGAGCGGGCCATCGGCGCAAGCCTTGGTGGCGAGGCCGTCGGCGAGGGCGATGCGCACCAGCGCCTGCGACCCCACCGTGGTGACGGCGGCGGCCAGCGTCTTGACGCCATCAGCACGACCAAAGCTGGCGGAGTTGGCCACGCGCAGCACGCGGGCGGCGAGGGCTGGGTCTTTGGCGACGACGTCGACGTAGCTGTTTAGGCCGGCGTCGCGGGCAGAGAGCTGTTGCAGCTCGAGCACGACGCGCGGGAATGGCGGCACCTGGAGCTCGCCCTTTTGCAGGTGGGTGACGAGCGCTGCGTCGAACGTCTCTTCGTCGACGCCGAGATCGATGTCGACGTCGTCGTTGGGGTCCATGTCGCCGGCGGGCACAATGAGGTCGCTCATGGCCCCAACAACGACACGGCAGTGAGTTCCTGAAGCGAGGGGCGAACGATCGACCGCCCATGCGCTGCTGGCGCTCATGACGACCGTACGCGACAGTCGGACAGCTGACCGCGGACCGGATCTCTTCGAGGCGGAGCGAAGACACTGGGGCTCATGGGCACAAGCATTCTCGTGGTGGTCGAAGACGTGGCGACGGCCGAGCGACTTGCGAAGGAGCTGACAGCGCGCGGCTTCTGCGTCGCTGTCGCCTGCATCGCCGACGACGCACAACACACTGCTGACATCGCTTGCTTTGCCCTCGCGATCATCGATCTGCGGCGGCCCGGGTTCGGTGGGTTGGCCATCGCGAGCGCGCTGCGCGGCCGCAGCCATCACCGAGGGCTGCAGGTCATCGCCCTCATCGACGACGCCCTTGACGTTGACGCCGTTCACACCAAGGTCCCGTTTCTGTGCGGTGGCATCGGCAGCATGGCCGACGCTGCCGAGCGCACGACGGCCGCTGCTCACGCATAGGCGCTCGGGCCCACGCCGCTTCGAGCGAGCTGTCGAGCTCGATGCCTGCGAAAGTGACGCCGAGGCTGACCATGGTTCGGCGCGGACGAGTGACCAGATGACGGGGCGGCAGTCGATGCGGCGTGGCCGTGTGCTTCACATGCACCGTGCTCCACGACGACACCACGACCGCATCTCGAGGTATTCGGGCAGCCTGCCACGTTGAGCTCACGCATCGCCGCGAGTTCCTCGGTGACCATCTTGTCGCCAGGAAGCGCGGGGCGAGCTCGCGTCCACCGCCGACCAAGTGCCGGCGAACGGCGGCCTTCAGGTTGCCGTAAGCGATGCGGTGCGGTGCTCCTCGAAGCAAGACAACGTCGCACTACGCTTTCGAGGCTTGCTTCTGCCGGCCCTACGAAGGGCACGACAAAGGTGGCGTCGAGGCCCGCGCGAGCGAGAGCACCGCACCAATCGCAAACGCCCTCACAGCGTTTCCACGCAATCCGCCGGCCGGCAAGAATGTTCGCCTCCAGAGCCTCGTTCCCGTGCCGTCGGCGCCGTCGCTCGTAGAGGTGTCGCAGAAGGTCCTCGCCGACGTCGAGG
>JANNAY010001202.1:0-2920 GCA_031384945.1 Deltaproteobacteria bacterium | reverse complement strand
GATGCCGCCTTGCGCGAGCAGCTTCAGGCCGTGGCCATCCAGTGCCGAGAAGGCTTTGAAGGCTTCGCCGTTTTCGCCGATGAAGAGCCGGCCATCGGTGAGGACGCCGTCGACGTCAAAGGCGACGACTTTGACGCGGGCGGCGCGGGCGATGACTTCACGGCCCGCGTTCTTGGGATCGGCCTCGGTGATCATCAGGGCTTCTTCAGCACGGCGAAGATGCTCGACGACCCGCGCTTGAGCGAGAGCTTGAGCAGCTCGCCCGAGGGGATGGCTTTGACTTTGGTGGCGAAGTCTTCGCCGCCGCTGACGACGACGCCGTTGATGGCGACCACGACGTCGTCGGGGGCGACGCCGGCGAAGAAGGCAGGAGAGCCGGGCCGCACCTTGGTGATGCGGGCGCCGTTTTGGTCTTTGCCGAGGCCGAGGCGGGCGCGGTTGTCGCCGTCGAGCGAGAGCACCGAGATGCCGATCGTTTGCTTCGTCGCATCTTTCGTCGCTGGCATCTCTGCCGACGGCGGCGCCAGCTTCTTCGCCAACAGCGCGTTGTCGGGGTGCGCGCCGAGGGTGAGCTTCACGGTGAGCGGCTTGGCGTCGCGCACGACGTCGAGCTTCACGGTGGTGCCGACGCCGGCGTCACCGGCGAGCAGCGGCAGCTCATTGGCCTCGCGCACGGGGCGGCCATCGAAGCTCAAGATGACGTCGCCAGCGACGACGCCAGCGGCTTCGGCGGGGCCGCCAGCGACGACCTCGCGCACCAGGGCGCCGCGCGTCGACGCGAGGCCGAGGCCCTTGACCACCTCGGGATCGACGGGCTGGATCGACACGCCGATCCACGAGCGCTCGTAGCGGCCGCGCTCGATGAGCGAGGGGATCATGCGCTTCACCATGTTGATCGGGATGGCGAAGCCGATGCCTGATCCAGCGGCATTCACTGCACTGTTGATGCCCACGACAGCGCCAAAGGCGTCGAGGAGCGGACCGCCCGAGTTGCCTGGGTTGATCGACGCGTCTGTCTGCAAAAAATCATACAGACCCTGGCGGCCCGACGGCGCGATGTCGCGGCGCCCGCGGGCCGAGACGATGCCCAGCGACACGCTCTGCTCGAGGCCAAACGGCGAGCCGATGGCCACGACGTAGTCGCCGACCTTGACCTTGTCGCTGTCGGCGAGGGCGATGACGGGCCAGTCTTTGCGATCGCTCTTGAGCTTGATGAGGGCGACGTCGCTCTTTTCGTCGCTGCCGACGACGTCGGCCTCGATCTCGATGCGGTCGTCGCCGACGAAGACGCTGACGCGGGTGGCGCCTTCGACGACGTGGTGGTTGGTGAGCGCGTAGCCGGTCTTCGTGATCAAGAAGCCGGCGCCCTGCCCGCGCACTGGTGCGTCGTCGCCGCCACCGCCGCCCCCACCACCACCCGGGTGGCCGTCGGGCAAGCCGGGGATCTCGGGCATGCCCTCGGGCATCGGCATGCCCATGCCCATGCCATCAGGGGCCTGGCCTTCGGTGAAGACGACGAGGACAGCGGGCTCGGTCTTCTCGACCAGCGGCGCCACCGACGGCGCAGAGAAGAAGGGCTTCTGCTTCGCGTCAGGCTCGGTCCAAAAGCTGGTGGCGCTGATGAGCGAGCTGGCAACAACTACGGCGGCTGCGACGAACATGCGGCGTGTCTTAGCGTCTCCACCGGCGAAGGGGTGGCGTTGGGAAGCCCTTGACGACGTCGGCGCAGACGCCGCAGCCGACGGAACGAATATTTGATCCGCCACCGGGCCACCGGTACGGTGCGGAATCTCGGGAGGCGGCAGATGGCCCGCAAGACAGCGACGACGAAGACCACGACGACAGAGACGACGACGGAGACCCGTCGCGTCCAAAGCTTGGCGCCAAAGGCGGGCAAGCAGCTCTCCTCGCTCGAAGAGGCCGTCGTGCGCATGCACCACGGCGTCAGCGTGCGGGCAGAGGCTGCGCTCTCCAGCAACGCCGTCACCGACGAGCTCGCCAGCGAGCTTCTCGATCGCGAGGTTGACGCGCACATTGCCACCGGCCGCGCCGACGACCTTCCTGACGTACCTGCTGGCGATGCCAAGAAGGGCAACAAGAAGCCCGTCGGCAACGCGAAGTCGCAGAAGCTCATCGCGTCTCTCAAGAAATAATTCGCTAGGCTCGAGCCCATGCTCGCCCATGACGTCGTCGCTGGCACGGAGAACCGCAGCGACGACGTCGTCGTTTTTGCCCACGGCATCCTCGGGTCGCGGGGCAACTGGAAGAGCTTCGCCAAGAAGCTCGTCGACGTCGCACCAACGCAGAAAGCGCTGCTCGTCGATCTGCGCAACCACGGTGACTCGAGCGGCTTCGCACCGCCGCACACTGTCGAAGCCGCCGCCAAAGACGTCGACGCCCTGTGCCGCCACCTCGGCCTGCGTCCCCGTGTCGTCGTCGGACACTCGTGGGGCGGCAAGGCGATGTTGCAGCTCGCGCTCACCGACGACGCTGTCGACACCGCCGTCATCGTCGACTGTCCGCCCGGCCGACGTTCGTTCGGCAGCGGCAAGGGCACCGAAGAGATCGATCGCGTCTTGCAGGCGGTGGCGTCGGTGCCCCTGCCGGTGACGTCGAGAAAAGATCTCGTGACCGCCCTGCGCGAGCGCGGCTTGAGCGAGCCCATCGCCCAGTGGATGACCACCAACCTCAACGCCCAGATGCGGTGGAAGTTCGATCTCGACGCCATCCCGCCGATGTTGGCGTCGTTCGGCGCCCTCGACCTGTGGCCGGCGCTGTGGGCGCACCGCAAGGGCCTCACGGTCCACTTCGCCCGCGGCGGCCGCAGCGATCGCTGGTCGAGAGACGAAGAAGCCAACGTCAAAGAGGCCGCCGACAAAGGCGTCGTCGTCGACCACGTCGTCGACCACGCCGGCCACTG
>JANNAY010000119.1:0-3248 GCA_031384945.1 Deltaproteobacteria bacterium | reverse complement strand
GTAGCCCAGCGTGACGACGCTGCCGAGGATGCCGGCCAGCACCTGTCCACCGATGAAGAAGCCGAGCGAGAAGTTCATGTACGCGGCCGTCACGCCGCCGAGCGGCCCGAGGATCACGACGGCGACAACGGCAAGCAGCAGGTAGTAGGCCTTCGACCCGATCGGCGGCAGCCAGGCCGGCGTCTTGTGCGGCGTCTTGTTCGACGACGACGACGACGACGATGATGACGACGTCTCCGACGACGACAGCGACTCGGACTCTGACTTCGACTTGTTCTTCTTCGCCATGGGGGGCGCCTTCCCATTGATCGACCTCGAAGAAAACCCCATCGCTGCCCGATGACCTTCGACCTGTTGGCGTCTTTCGGTCTCACCTCAGAAGCGCGCGGCGTCGAGAAGCGATCGCCCATCGACGGCTCGCTCGTCGGCGTGGCTGGCTTCTCTGACGCGTCTGCGGTGGCGTCTTCGGTGGCGTCTTCGTCGTCGTCGTTGGCGGCGCTGCCGATGCCGTCGCGCGGGCAGCTGGTGCGCGAGATCGGCGAGGCGTTTCGCGCCAAGAAGAATGAGCTCGCGGCGCTGGTGACCCTCGAGGCTGGCAAGATCAAATCAGAGGCGCAGGGCGAGATTCAAGAGATCATTGATGTCTGCGAGTATGCCACTGGATTGTCTCGCACCATCGGCGGCCGAACGCTGGCCTCTGAGCGCAAAGACCACAAGCTCGTCGAGAACTGGCACCCGCTCGGTCCGGTCTACTGCATCACTGCCTTTAATTTTCCCGCCGCCGTGTGGGGATGGAACATGGCGCTCGCCGTGGTCTGCGGCGATCCTGTGTTGTGGAAACCGTCGCTGAAGACGCCCTTCACCGCCCTCGCCTGCACCGCCGTCGCCCGCGCCGTGCTCGCGAAGCACGGGCTGCAAGACGCGCTGCAGACGGTCATCGTCGACGACGCCGTCGCTGCGTCGCTGGTCGATGACCGCCGCTTTCCGCTGGTGTCGGCGACGGGCAGCACGCGCATGGGCAGGTCGGTGGCGCAAAAGGTCGCCGCCCGCTTCGGCCGCGCGCTGCTCGAACTGGGCGGCAACAACGCCGTCGTCGTGCTCGACGACGCCGACCTCGACCTCGCCGTGCGCGCCGTCGTCTTTGGCGCCGTCGGCACCGCCGGGCAGCGCTGCACGTCGACGCGCCGGGTGTTGCTGCAGAAGGGCATCGCGCCGGCGTTTCTCGCGCGCTTGCAGAAGGCCTATGCGCAGCTGCCCATTGGCGACCCGCGCGACGACAAGACGCTCGTCGGTCCGCTCATCGACGAAGGCGCCGTGGCGAACGTGGCCCGCGGCATCGAAGGGCTGCGCGCCAGGGGCGGCGAGGTGCGCGCGGGCGGCAAGGCGCGACGCGACCTCGGTGCTTGCTACGTCGAGCCCACGCTCGTCACAGGGCCGCGCGCCGCGATGCCCCACGATGAGATCTTTGGGCCCGTGTTGTTCGCCACCGAGATCGACGACGTCGACGACGCCATCGCGCTGAACAACGCGGTGCCGCAGGGGTTGAGCGCGTCGGTCTTCACGCGTGATCTGAGAAAGGCCGAGCGCTTCGTCGCCGGCTGCGACACCGGCCTCTGCAACGTCAACGCCGGCACCAGCGGCGCCGAGATCGGCGGCGCGTTCGGCGGCGAGAAAGAGACAGGCGGTGGCCGCGAATCGGGCTCTGACAGCTGGAAGCAATACATGCGGCGGCAGACGTCGGTGGTGAACCACGGCGACGCCCTGCCCCTCGCGCAAGGCGTGGTGTTCGATGTCTGAGCGCAACTCTGAAGACTGGGGCGAAAAGACCATCGATCCGCTGCCTGTGCCGTCGCACCCGCTGCTCGACGCCCTGTGGTCGTCTTACGTCGACGACGTCCCCGCCGCCCGCGCGTTCGTCGGCCTCGCCGGCGGCAAATTCGAAAACGATCACATCGCCTTGCGCACGCTGGCCCGCCACGGCGACGGCAGCGGCATCGCGACGTTCGCGCCGGTGTTCGAGCGCCTCGGGTGGAAGGCGAAAGACAGCTACGTCTTCGACGACGTGCACCTGCGCGCCGTCTACCTCGCGCAGCCAGGGCTGCCGCGCATCTTCATCAGCGAGCTCGACCCAAACGCCCTGCCCCTCGACGCGCGCACGATCTTGTTGGGCGCGCCGAAGGATCCGCCGCCGCCGTCGTCGCCGTCGTCGCTGCCGTCGTGGTTTTCGGCGCCGCGGCCGCCGACGCGGGCCGCCGTCGACGTCGTGGCGAAGGCCAGTCAATACGGCGCGTGGCTCTTGTGCTTCGGACGGCGCGTGAACCACTTCACCGCCGTCGTCGACGATGTCGCTGCCTGGCAAGCAAAGATGCAGAGCGCGGGCATCAAGATGAAGGCCGAGATCGAGGGCGCGCCGATCGCTGTGGGCGAGAGCGGACTGCGCCAGACCGCCACCGAAGCCGCCGACGTCGCCGTCACCTTCGCCGACGGATCACGCGCGAAGCGCCCCTACGCCTACTTCGAGATCGCCGAGCGCAAGGGTGGCTTCGACGGCTTTCTCGCTACTCAGGCCCGTCAATTGTTTGACCAGACCCGCGTTGATCAGCCGAAGCGCTAGCGGCGGTTTCGACGACGAGGGCGACGGCGACGCCGAGGCCGATGCCGAAGCCGTCGAACAACAAGTCGTTGACGTCGGGGTCGCCGAAGCCGGCAGCGTCGAGGGCTTCTTTGCCGACGCCGACGACGACGCCGGCGCTGACGCTGGCGACGACCTTCACCCACAGCGGCTGATCGGCGACCGCGCAGCCGGCCCAGACCACGTCGACGACGGCGGCGGAGGCGCCGGCGTGCAACAGCTTGTCGGTCTGCACCGACTGTGCGCGCGCGGCACCTGACGCAAGCAGCGCGAAATTGAACACCGCGGACAGAAGAACCGGACAGAAGGTTGTCCGCGGACAACCGCCACGCGGGTTTGCAGTGCGGTGGCAGGCCTTCTGACGCGCTGGGTCCATGACCGGCACCATGGCATGCCCGCTGCTCATGCACGGACTGCGGGCATCGCCCGCGGCGTCCGGCGGACGCGTGCGTTTGGAGTTCTCCCCCTCTCCTCCTGCGCACGTGTTCGCCGGCGTTTCTTTTTCTTAACGACGACGCCGGCGCGATACCACGGGAGTTCGATCGGGGCCCCAACACGGACACCGGGGCATGCGCCACGCTCTCGTCGGCGTCGCCCACGCTCTCTCTGGCTGCAC
>JANNAY010001149.1:0-5215 GCA_031384945.1 Deltaproteobacteria bacterium | reverse complement strand
GAAACTCGCGTATCCACATCGCGGCGTTCTCTTCCATGAACGCGCGAACGACGTCGGCGTCTTCGCCGTCGAAGTTGAGGGCTTCGCCCCATTCGTTGGCGTAGGTCGTAGAGACCCAGTTGTCCGAGAAGAGCCCGAGATAGTTCCCGTCGGGTCCGAAGTGGTTGTAGACGACGTCGAGGATCACGCCGACGCCGACCTCGTGAGCGACGTCGACGAAGCGGCGAAAGTCATCGGGCGTGCCGTAGAGGTGGCTGGGCGCAAACAGCTGCACGCCGTCGTAGCCCCAGCCGAATTCACCAGGAAATTCGGCGACGGGCATGACTTCGACAACGGTGACGCCGATCGACGCGAGCTCAGGCAGCACGCGGGCTGCGGCCTCCCATGTGCCTTCGGGCGTGAAGGCGCCGATGTGCATCTCGTAGAAGACCTGGCCCGCGAGCTCGACGCCGCGCCAATGGCTGTCGCGCCAGCGGTAACGCGCGGGGTCGACCACGACCGATGCGCCGTGAGGCCCCTGCGGCTGGCTGCGGCTGGCGGGGTCGGGCACGACGACATCGGCGTCGAGGCGCAGCCGGTAGGCGCCGCCAACGTCGAGGCCGTCGACGACGCCGCCGAAGAAGCCGTCGCCTTCGTTGTCGAGGGCTGTGACGCGGCCGTCTGCTTCGATGACAACGTCGACGCGGCTGCGCTTCTTTGCGTAGACGCGCACATGACTGCCGCCTGGGCACGGCTCAGCGCCGAAGGGCATGGTGCGCCGCCACTTCGTCGCTGGCAAAATCGAAGAAGTGTCGTGCATCGGCTCACCGGCTCGGCGACGGAGCGTTGATGGTCTGCACCTTCGGCACCGGCGGCTTGTTGATGATCTGGCGCGACGGGTCGGGGTGTTGGCGACGCTCATACGGCTCAAGCGTCACAGCCTTGCCCGACTGCGCCGACATGCGGATCGCGCTGATCACGCGCACGTCGCACAGCCCCTCTTCGCCAGAGGGCTCGGGCTCGTCGCCGTCGAGCAGGCACTGGGCGAAATAGATGATCTCGGGCGCAAACTGGTCGCGCGCCGCGTACTTCTTCGTCTTCGTCTCTTCGTCGACGGTGAGAAACGTCTTCAGGCCCTCTTTGTACTCGTAGGCCGGATCGAGCCGCAGATCGCCGGCGGTGCCGGTGATGCGAAGCTCCTGCACCGACGATGCACCTTGATGCACAGTGAATTGCGCGATGCGGTCACCCGAAAACTTGAGCAACGCCGTCGTGGCTTCGTCGACGCCGTTCTTCAGCACCTGCCAACCAAAGACTTCAACTGGCTCTTCACCGAACAAGGTGCGTGCGGCATTGATGCAATACGGTCCGAGGTCGAACAGCGCGCCACCCCCCGGCACATTCAGCGCGCGCACATCGTCGTCCTTCACGCAGTGCGAGAAGACCGAGCTGAAGCTCAAGGGCGCGCCGATGGCGCCGTTCCGCACGTCCTCGAGCGCCCGCAAGCTCGCCTCTTCAAAGTGCAGCCGGTAGGCGATCATCAAGCGCACGCCGGCTTCGCTGCAGGCTGACATCATGGCGACGCAGTCTTCGACGGTTGGCGCCATCGGCTTTTCGCAGAGCACATGAACCCCGAGCGAAGCGCAGCGCTCGGTGAACTCACGGTGCAGGTGGTTGGGCAGCGCGATGTACGCGGCGTCGACGTCGGCGGCTTCGATCACAGCTTCGAGCTGCGGATAGTCGCCCGCGTGCTCGACGCCATACTTTGCGCAGAGCTTCTGCTGCTTCTCGGGGTCAGACGAGATGATGGCGACGAGCTCCGAGGTCTCTTTGGCGTGCGTGAACGCCGGAAGCACCGCGACCTGCGCGATGTTGCCGGCGCCGATGACGGCCCAGCGAATTTTCGGAGAGGGTTCGAGGGTGTGGCTCATCGCAGCTCCATCGGTGTCGAGGTCAAACGCCAGCGCGGTGTCTGCACGACGCGCGCCGCGCTTTTCGCAAATCCGCGCAGCATCAGGTCGCGGTCGGCGACCGGTGCGCCGCCGTCGACGCCGACAAACTCGCCCCACTGCGCGCCAACACCGCCACCGGAAAGTGCGCCCACAGCCGCCGCACTGCGACGACGCCGCTGATCTCGGCGCCGCTGATGACGTCGACGAACTCGCCGGCGCCCGTGTCGAACGCCGCGTCGTCGACGCGTGAGCGGCAGGGCACGACGACGACGAGGTCGCCGCCTCCGCGGTCGAACGCGCAGACCGCGTCTTTGTGCCGCCCGGTGGCGAAGCGGGGCCGGTAGCCCGACGTCGGCGCAAACAACGCCGGACGCTCGCGCCGCAGCCGCAGCAGACGCGCCGTCAAGAAGAGCTTCGCGTCGTCTGCTGCGACGTCGTCGGCGTCGGCGTCTTTGACGCGGGCAAAGGCCGCGCAGGCGTCGTCGAAGTCGATGGCGCGGCGGTTGTCGGGGTCGACGAGATCGAAGCGCGAGCGCTCGTTGCCCTGGTAGAGATCGGGCACACCAGGAATCGTCAGCTTCAGCGCCGTCTGTGCGAGCGCCACGACGCGGCCGGCTTCGTCGATGGCAGCGACGGCCTCTTCGACGTCGTTGACGAAGACAGCGTCGTCGTAGGCGGCGTCGACAAAGGCAGCGACGGCGGCTTCGTAGGCCGCGTCGACGTGTGACCAGCTGGTGCGTGTCTTTGCTTCGCGCGCGGCCTTCTGCATGAACGCCTGACAGCGCTCGCGCGACAGCGGCCAGGCGCCGATCACCGTTTGGTAGAGCATCAGCTCGAGGTCGCCGTCGGGGGCGCCGGCGCGCTTCTTGTCACTGTTTCGCTTGGCGAAGCGACGAACTGTGTCGCTCCACCACCCTGCCCGCTCGCTGAGCACGCAGAGGCGCGCGCGCACGTCTTCGCTGCGTTTGGTGTCGTGCGTCGACGTCGCGATCATGCGCAGCGGTCGCGCCGCTGCGTTCTGCGCATGAAAGCGCGCGACGCCGTCAACGTCGCCAGCGAAAAAGGCGCCGGGGTCGCCGCCGACCTCGTTGAGCGGCAAGAAGCGCGACCAGGCATAGAAGGCGGTGTCTTCGACGCCCTTGGCGGCGCACGGTCCGGTGAGCTGGTGCAGGCGCACGACGAAGCCGCCGTCGTCGACGATGACGCCTCTGACGACGGCGTCGATGAGGTCAAAGGCGCGGGCGTCGACGCTGGCATCGACGGCGCGGCCGCGGGCGACGGCGGCGTTGACGCGGGCGTCGTCGACGCCGTAGCCGCGGTAGACGTCGCAGGCGACGACGACGGCCTTGACGGCCTTGCGCAGGTCGTGGCGGGTGACGTCGCGGTAGCGCCGCTCGCGCCCGCTGATGTCGACGAGCAATTGCACGGCGCGTTCGACGTCGGCCGACAGCGCGCCCTTCAAGACGTCGACCTTGGCGGCGACGGCGACGGCGGCGAAGTCGCGCGCATCGCCCGTCATCTCCTGGTGCAGCGCGCTCAGTTTGGCGGCGCCGGCGGGGTCGACGAAGACGCCGGTGAGGTCGTTCAAGACGTCGTAGCCGGTGGTGCCGGCGACGGGCCAATCGGCCGGCAGCGTATCGTCGCGCGCGAGGATCTTCTCGACGACGATCCACGCGCGCGGCGCGATGGTGCGCAGGCGCTCGAGGTAGCCGCGCGGATCGGCGAGTCCGTCGACATGGTCGACGCGCAGCCCCTGCACGCGCCCGGTCTCGAGCAGGCTGCGCAAGAGCGCGTGTGTCTCGTCGAAGACGCGGGGGTCTTCGACACGCAGACCGATGAGCTCGTTGACGTCGAAGAAGCGGCGGTAGTCGAGCTCGCGCTCGGCGGTGCGCCAATGGGCCAGCCGGTGGTTCTGCTCGTCGAGAAACTTGTCGAGGGCAGAGGCGTCGGCGTTCTTGGCGGCGACGGCGGCGTCGACGGCGGTGGCGACGGCGGCGTCTTCGTCGAGCAGCCGCTTCGTCAATTCACGCAGCGCCGAAATATCGCGGTGACGTCGACGACGGTTGGCCTCGTCGCGCAGCGCCGGGGCGGGCAGCCGCTGCCAGGCGTCGGCGAGAAAGCACAGCGTCGCGTCGTCGCCGCGCAGGTGATGGGCGGCGTCGTGCAGCAGCGTGCCGATCGACCGTGGCGCGACGGGCACCTTGCGCTCGTAGACAGTGAAAACGAAGCCGCCAGCGTCGCGCAGTAGCTTGATGTCACCGCGGGCGAGCACGTCGCTGCGGTGGTCGCCGAGAATGGGCAGCAACATGACGTTGCGGTTCTTCTCTTCGGGCGGGTGCCAGTCGACATCGAAGCAGGCGGCGAAGCGAGAGGCGGCGCCGTTCTCGAGCACGTCCCACCACCAACGGTTGCGCTCGTCGTCGATGCACATGTGGTTGGGCACGATGTCGACCACGAGCCCGAGGCCGAGAGCGCGAAGCGTGTCAGAGAAGGTCAAGAAGCCGTCGCCGCCGCCGAGGTCGTCGGCGACGCGGCCGTGGTCGACGACGTCGTAGCCGTGCATCGAACCTTTCTTCGCTTGCAGAATCGGCGAAATATAGACGTGCGAGATGCCGAGCTGCTGCAGCCACGGCACCACGGCGGCGGCCGCGTGAAAGTCGAAGTCCTTGTGCAGCTGCAGCCGGTACGTCGCGCGTGGCACCGTCGGCACGTCGCCAGAGGGCGCCGGCTCGGGGCGGGGGTCAGCCACGGGGCTTCACCACGCGCAAGACCACCAGCGAGCGGCCTTCGACGTCGATGCCATCGTCGACGGCGAATTCGTCGCCGACAGCGAGGTCGTCGTTGGCCGTGTCGAGTTCGCAGACGACGCGCTTGCCACCAAGCGCTGGGCCGGCCGAGAAGCGCAAGGGGGCGTCGTGGGCGTTGAAGAACAAGACGAAGTCGTCATCGACGATGGGCTCGCCGCGCGGGCCCCGGTCGGGCAGCGAGCCGCCGTTCAAGAAGGCTCCGAAGCAGCGGGCAAAGCCGTTGGTCCAGTCTTCGTCGTTCATCGCCGAGCCGTCGGGGCGCAGCCAGTGAATGTCAGCGAGGGCGTCTTTGCTGCGAAGCGGCCGGCCTTGAAAGAAGCGACGACGCCGAAAAGTCGGGTGCGCCTTGCGCAGCTTGATCAGGTGGCGGACGACGTCGAGCAGCCCGCGATCGGCGGACTGCCAATCGAGCCACGAGAGTTCGTTGTCCTGGCAGTAGGCGTTGTTGTTGCCCTGCTGCGTGCGCGACAGTTCGTC
>JANNAY010001142.1:0-2927 GCA_031384945.1 Deltaproteobacteria bacterium | reverse complement strand
AAAGGCCTTGAATACGACTACGTCATCCTCGTCGAGGTCACCGACGCGATGTACCCCGAGGTCGTCGCTGCGAGGCACCTGCTGCACATCGGCGCCACCCGTGCCGCACACCAGCTGTGGGTGACGACGTCGATCGAGTCGCCGTCGCCGTTGTTGCCGGCGTCACGCATTCAAGAAGGCTGACCGGAAGCGGGCGCCGCCGCCGACGGTTGCGTCGAGATGTTGCCGCTTGTCGCCTTCTTGATCGCCTTTGCCGGCGCCGACGCAAAAGGCGCCGACGTCGAGCTCGACACGTCTCTGCTGAAGAGCGGCGACGTCATCCTGCACACATCGTCGTCGTCACAGGCGCCGGCCATCATCGCCGCGAGCGGCAGCGTCTACTCGCACGCCGCCATCGTCAGCGTCGAGAAGAAGGGCGTCTTCGTCGTCGAGGCCGCTGGAACCGTGTCAAAGACGCCGCTTCAGTCGTTCTTGAAGCGCGGGGTCGACGGCCGATTTACCGTCTTGCGCCAGAGAGACGTCGACGACAAAGCCGGCGCCGCCATCGTCGCCGCCGCGAAAAAACACATCGGCAAGCCCTACGACCTCTACTTCTTCAAAGGCAATGGATCCCTCTACTGCAGCGAGCTCGTCGCCGTCGCCTACGAAGCCGTCGGCCGCGGCGCTGGCGCCTGGGTCAAGGTCTCCGACCTCCACGTCGACAACCCCGTCGTCGATCGCTTGTTGGCGAAGCGGTGGCAGAAGCACCCGGCGTGTCGCTCTGCCAAAGACCTCGCGACCTGCGAGTCCCTCATCAAAGACACGCTGATCGTGACGCCGGGCAGCTTGCGCGACGACGCCCGCTTCGACGTCGTCGTCTCGACGTATCCGCCCGGCCTCGGGTAGCTCGCTACTCCGTCGCCTTTGGATGCTTCGTCGACGCATAGGTCAGCACCACCCGGTGGCGGGCCTCGTCGACGGCGTACCAGACACGGCCGCCAGCGGTGACTTCGAACTGCCACTGCGGAAGGTCTTCGCCGCCGATGCGAACGCTGCCGAGGTCGCCCTTCAACCGGTGCTGGCGCCCCATGCGTGTGGTGTCGCGAGGGTCGCGCGCGATGGCGTCGAAGGCATCACGCGTCGGCCCGGGCGCATGACGAACCAACTCTTCCCAGCCCTGCGCAGCGTCGCTGGTGCCGAACACGAGCTCCCACTCGTCGTCTTTCGGTGGCGGCGCCACACGATCGCCCCGCTTGGCCTTTACTTCGGCCGCGCCACGCGTTTGCCAACCTTCGCGATCGGCCGACGAAGCAGCGTTGCCGTGCCGTCGGCATGCAGCGACGCCGTGTTCTTCCATTCCGCGAGCAGGCGGCCGAGAGAAGCGAAGTCACCGAGGTCGGCGCAGGCCTCGAACTCGGACACAAACTCTTTCACGAACTGCTTGCGATCGGCGTCTGGCAGGAACCGGGTCCAGGGCAGTCGGGTGTCGACGTCAAAGTCGAGCGGGGACTGCGTGGCGGCAGGCGCGAGGAGGCGGGCTGCCGTCGACAACGCGTCGCGGGTGGCGTCGTCACCGCCAGCCCGCGTCAGGCGCAAGGGCTCGCCGTCTCGTCGACGCAACAGGACATCGCCAGTCGCCAGCATCGGCTCGACGAGGCTCGGCTCGCGCAGAAACGCGCTCCAGGTCAGCTCATGCGGGATGGTCATGCAGACATTGTTCAGAACTTGTGCAGATGATGCAAGGCGCCGCGAGACCGCATCCAGATGCGCTGTCTCGAACGTGGACTGAACAGGATTTCAGTGCGATGAAATTCTCGAAATCGCATGAAGTTTCCCCGCATCGACAACGCCACCCGCGTGGTCCTCGAAGAGGGCCCGACGCGGCTCGAGCCGGCGCCACCAGCGACGCGGGCGAAGACGCGCTTCGTCGAGCTGTGTGCGCGGTCGACGTTCAGCGGCATCTCCATCGACGGCGTCGCTGATGGCTTCGGCCGCGCGTCTGTCTCGTGGCCCGGCAGCGGCACGCCCGAAGAGATCGTCGAGCGCGCCGGCGTCATCGGCGCCGACGCCGTCGCGGTCGTCGACGTCGACACCGTCGCGGGCATCGTCAGAGCGCACCGGCGGGCGCGCGAGCTGAAGCTGCGCAGCATCGTCGGCTGCGAATTCCGGCTGCCAGCAGGAGAGGGGGGCGGCTCCGTCGTCGTCCACGCCGCCGACAAAGGCGGCTGGCAAAACCTCTGCGCGCTGCTCACCAACGCCAAGCGCGGGTTGGAAAAAGGAGTGATCGCGTGGCGCTTTGACGACGTCGTCGCCCACGCCGACGGCCTGTGGCTCACGGTGCTGCCGCCGTTCGAGGTCGAGCGCATCGAAGAGCTGCGCGATGTGTTCGGCGAGCGGCTGTCGATCGGGGTGTGGCGACACAAGACGCCCGAAGATGCGCCGCGGGTCGGCTGGTGCTTTCGCCAGAGCGAGCGACTCGGCGTGCCACTGCTGGCGACGTCGAGGTCGTTTCTCGTCGAGCGCAGCGACAAGCGGCTGCACGATGTGTTGACCTGCATCCGCCAGGGGCTGCGGCTCGCCGAAGCCGGACAGCGCTTGTTGCCCAACGCCGAAGCCTTTCTGCGCAGCGACGACGAGATGAACGAGCTGTTCAGCGATCTGCCGCAGGCGCTGCGCCGCAGCGTCGTCGTCGCCGACGCCTGCGCGTTTTCGCTGGCTGATCTTCGCTATGACTTTCCCAAAGAGGTCGACGACGAGCGCGACATCGATCGGCTGCGGCGGCTGACCTTCGAGGGTGCGTTGCGGCGCTATCCGCAGGGTCTCAGCGACAAGCACCGCACGCAGATTGAGCACGAGCTGGCGATCATCGAAGAGATCCAGGTCCCTGCTTACTTTCTCACCGTCAAAGCCATCGTCGAGGTCGCCGTCGACAAAGGCATCCTCTGTCA
>JANNAY010000111.1:0-2673 GCA_031384945.1 Deltaproteobacteria bacterium | reverse complement strand
CGTCGTCGCCGCCGTCTTCGGCCTGCGCCGCCGCCGTCGCCGCGTCTGAGATCGACCCTTCGGTGTGTCTTGAAAGCGCGTCTTCGGGCGCGCTTTTCTTTTGCAGCTCTCTGCGGCAACGCGAGACGGCTGGAGCCGCGCCCACGGGCTGAGCATTCATCACAACTCGAAGCATCGTCGTCGACGAACCGCTCCCTGGCCCCGAAACCGGGGGAAAAGCACACCCGGGGTCGCGTCGAGCGCACGCCGTTGCTCGCCGCCGCAGACCTCACCCCTCGCTGCGCTCGGACCTCTCCACGGGCGCTCGCAAAGCCTCGCTGTGGAGAGGTGCAATCAGGATCTGGTCGCACAGTTGATGTTGTTACTGCTGAGTCATTGTACAGACTTTAGTCTTTTTAGAGGCAGGTTCGGAGCAGATTTCGTGATGCGCTCGTCGGAGGTCGAGGCTCCCAGCGTGGAAAGCTTGGCAATCCAACCCATTGTGATTCCGCGATGACTGCCGGATTTACCTCTCCACAGCGAGGCTTTGCGAGCGCCCGTGGAGAGGTCCGAGCGCAGCGAGGGGTGAGGTCTTCGGGATGTGCAGAAACGTCAGCCCATGGGCGCGGACGTGACGTCGTCGCTCACCGACGATCACGGCCGCTATGGGTGCCTGCATCGATCACCGGTGCGCTTGGACAACGCGATGCAGGCCCCCATAGCGGCCGATGCAACCCGGGGATCGACGATGCTGCGGCCGCGCCCATGGGCAGGGGGTGCCACATTCATGAGGCCTGCCTCGGTGACTGACGTGGCCCATCCTGAGACGGCGCTCAGCGGCAGGGCGTGGGCGCCGGCGCCGGCGCCAACTGCTCCAACAGCGTCGGCTGCTTCGTCGCAGCCGTCGTCGTCGGAGCCGCATTCGGAGCCGTCGTCGTCGGAGCAGCAGGAGCCGGCCGCGGCGCGATCCGAGTCTGCTGCTCACGCGCGACGTCCTTCAAGAACCCCGACAGCTCCGGCTTCGACAATTTTCCGTCGCGGGAGACGTCGAGGTTCTTCATCGCCAACCTCGCGGCGATGTCTCCGCGCGTCGAGGCGTTGGACTGGCCCACGCGCTCGGCCACCTGCGTCTGGTGCGCCGCGAGCTCGTCGTGGGCGAGCTGGGCGTCGCCGTCGACGTCGGCGTCTTTGTAAAGGGCGGCGACGGCAGCGTCGACGTGCGCGGGGTCTTGCATCTTTGCCGGGTCGAGCTTCATGCCGGCGGGCGCGAGCTGGTGGCCGCCCTTCACGTACTCGTCCCACGAGACGCGGCCGTTTCTGTCGCCGTCGAGGCCGGACACCAGCGCATCGGTGGCGCCGTCGACCTTCATGCCGCCGAAGAAGCCCGAGCCGACGCCGGCGCCTTCCATCGACTTCTTCACTTCGGCCTGCGTGAGGGCGCTGTCGCGGTTCTTGTCGACGTTGTCGAAGGTGGAGCGAAGCGTGGCCGACGACGATGACGAGGCGTTGGTGACCGGCATGTGTGCTCCTGTGATGAAGCAGTTGTCGGTGTGGGCGCCTTCGCCGGTGTGCCCGCCCGCCTCGACCCGTCGACGGAGACGCGGGCGCCGCAGGCATCCGGCGACTGTCCGACCGGGTCGCTGTAGCGTCGCCGCCATGCCCGCCTGGCCGTTGCTCGTCGTCGTTGTTTGCCTGGTCGCCGGCTGCGGCGACCTGCTGTTTGGTCCGCGCAGCTTTGTTGGGCGCTCGTGCGTCGACGAGCCCTGCCCCGACGCGCTCTCTTGCGTCGCCGAGCGTTGCGTCGTCGCCGAGGGCGAAGGCGACAAAGGCGAAGGCGAAGGCGAAGAAGGCGAAGGCGAAGAAGGCGAAGGCGAAGGCGAAGGCGAAGGCGAAGGCGAAGAAGGCGAAGGCGAAGAAGGAGAAGGAGAAGGCGACATCGTCGTCGGCGACGCCCCCATCGCCGTGGCCGCCGGCGACATCGACAACGACGGCGACCTCGACGTCGTCGTCGCAGCCAGCGCCGGCGACATCGTCGTCCTCCGCCGCCTGGCGAACGGCGATCTCTCTGCGCCGGTGCCCTTCTCGGTGGGCACCACCCCGACCGCCCTCGCCCTCGGCGACGTCGACGACGACGGCGACCTCGACATCGCCGTGGGACTGTCGAGCAACGACTGCTGCGCGCTGCTGCTCAACAGCGGCGACGGCACCTTCACCCTGCGCCCGCTGGCAACCGCGCTCACCAAAGACCGCACCAACGCGATCGCCCTGGCCGACCTCGACCACGACGGACAGCTCGACATCGTCACCATCGTCGACGGCACCATCGTCACCGCCACCGGCCCCGACTTCGTCTTCGAATTCGACGACAACGCCGGACTGTCCCCCTCGAACGCCTTTGTCGTCGCCGACGTCGACGGCGACGGCAACGACGACGTCGTCAGCGGCGGCGACGCCAGCGTCAACGTCCGCTACGGCGACGGGGCGCGCGGCTTCGACGCCACCCGGCTGGTGCTCACCACAAGTGGCCCTGTGCGCGGCGTCACGGTCGGCGACGGCGACGACGACGGCGACCTCGACATCGCTGCCGCGGTCGGCACCTTTGGCGTCGACCTGCTCGGCAACCTTGGCGCGCGCGTGTTCGCCACGACGCCCGTCAACATCCCCGCTCTCGGCGTCGCCAGCGGCATCGTCGTC
>JANNAY010001043.1:0-1994 GCA_031384945.1 Deltaproteobacteria bacterium | reverse complement strand
CAGTGGGCACAGACGCAGTGGGCACAGACGCAGTGCGCGTAGACGCAGTGGGCACAGACGCAGTGGGCACAGAGGCAGTGGGCGCAGACGCAGTGGGCGCAGACGTCGCCGGTGCAGCAGCTGCAGACGTCGACGGTCCTGCTGCAGAGCAGGGAAGCTGTTTGGATGCGTTCATCGCGGCTCTTTCGCTGGTGATCGCGAACCTCGGGGCGGCGCTGCCTATGCCGCGAGCGTGAGCACGAGCTCGGCGATCAGCGAGACCGTCCAGAGGGCGACGGCTGGTCCGAGCGACACGTGCCGCGGGCGCAGGCCCACCGACCGCAGCCTGCTGACGACGACGGGGACGAGCAGCAGCGAGATCGCCGTGTTGAGCAGCTCCCACCGCGGCGCGTGACGGGGCCCGATGGACAGCAGCAGCACGAGCAGCGGCTGCAGACAGAGGATCCAGACGAGCACGTCGAGGGCGTGTCGGGTCGGCGCGTTGAAGTCGAGCGCCTGTCGAACGGAACGACAGACCATCATGACGACGACGGGAAAGAAGAGGACCGCCAGCACGCCAGGGCCGCCGAGCGGAAGCGCGACGGACCAAACGTTGCGGGCGATGAGGAAGACGACGACGACGCCGAGCACCACGGCGACCAGCGAGCTGACCATGCTCACCAACGACCGCAGCGCCAGCGACGCATTGCGAACGATGGCGTCGCCCTCGACCTCGACGTCGACGACGCGGACGACGGCGGCGCCGACCGGTTCGACGGGGGCGTTCACTTCTTCTGCTTCTTCGCTTCTGCGTCGATCTCGGCTGCGCGCTTTTTGAACTCGGCGTCGTCGGGCTTCAGCTTCGTCGCCTGCTGCATCTCTTTCTGCGCTTCTTTCCACTTGCCCTGGCGCGCGTAGACCTCGGCGAGCAGGGCGTGGCCCGTCGCGTACTTCGGGTCGACCTGCAGCGTCTGCGTGAGCAGGGCTTCGGCCTTTTTGTCGTCGGTGCCGAGGCGCGCCAGCGACGATCCGAGGGCGGCCTTGGCGCGGGCGTGGTCGGGCTCGACCTGCAAGACGCGGTTGAAGCGGGCGATGGCGCCAGCGTCGTCTTTCTGCTGCTGCAAGAGCAGGCCAAGTTGGAAGAGCGCGGGCACGTGGGTCTCGTCAGAATCGATGGCGTCGACAAAGGCCTGCTTGGCCGCCTTCAAGTTGCCGAGACCCGCCTCAGCCGTGCCCAACACGAAGAGCGCATCCGGAGAGTCGGGGGACATCTCGACGGCGCGGGCGGCGTGCTCGCGGGCGTCTTTGAATTTGCCCACCAATGTGAGGGCGTAGGCGGCGTCGGCGACGAGCTCGCCGTCTTGTTCGGCCTTGGCGGCGGCCTTGCTGAGGACGTCGGCGCCCTCGTCGTTCTTGCCGGCCGAGAGCAACGCCATGCCGAGCTCGTGCTGCAGGCCGATCGACTTCGGCACCGCGGCGACGCCCTTGCGGTAGGCGTCGAGGGATCCAGCCGCGTCGTTGTTCTGGTCTTTGGCGAGGCCGAGGTAGAGCCAGCCCTTCTCAGAGGCGGGATTCAGTGTTGTCGCCTGCTCGAGGTGGGTGACGGCGTCAGCGGGCTTCTTTTGTTGCAAGAGCGCCAGCCCCATCGCCTGCTCGGCGCGGGCCCGGTCTTTGGCTTCGAGGCCGGCGTCGGCGAGCACCTTCTCGAGCTGGGCCTGCGCCTTCTTGCCATCGCCCTTGCTGGCGAGGGCCTCGCCGAGCTTCAACATTTCAGCGGTGGTCATCGGCGCCGGGGCCGCTGCCAACGCCGTCATCAACACGAATGCAATCATCAGAGAGCTCGCTCTTTCACAGGACTCAGAAACCGCCCTTGAGGGCACGATCGATGGAGGGGTCGCCGCCGCTGCTCTTGACGCTGCGCGGCTTGAGGTCTTCGATGATGGGGTTGCCGCCAGCGTCGAGCCGGGCGGTGCGAAACGACGCATACAGCTCTTGCAGATCGCGCTGGTGCACGG
>JANNAY010001036.1:0-1640 GCA_031384945.1 Deltaproteobacteria bacterium | reverse complement strand
GTCGACATCGACCTCGGCGCGCCCACGCAGATCGGCGTTCTTGAATTCGCCAACAACGGCGTCGAAGGCGGCTTCACACCTGTCAACGTCACGGGCCTCGACGCCGTCACCCGCTTCGACTCGATCCTGATCGCGACGCAGTCAGGACCGCGCAACAGCCGCGTCTTCGCCGAATTTGGCGCAGTGACGACGTGCGGCAACATGACGATCAACGGCCCGTTCGTGGTGACGACGCCCATGGGTCCCGCCACCGACTGCGGCGCCATCACTTTCGTCGACAGCAACGACGGCATGCCCGGCGCGATGTTCGCGAATGTGAGGCGCGTCGCGTCGCTGACGTTCTCCAGCGACTCGACGATCAACCTGACCGGCCTCGAGAACCTGCGCGTCATCGACGGCGAGTTCGCGATCAGCAACAGCGTGCTCACCGGCGACCTCAGCGCCGTCGCCGGGCTGACCAGCATTGGTGGCAACCTGTCGTGGGCGAGCACGCAGGGCGCGGCGCTGCCGTCGTTTCCTGCGCTGACGTCGCTGGGCGGGCTGACGCTGGGCGACGATGTGCTGACCTACGGCGGCTTTCCGGCCCTGTCGTTTCTCGGGCACATCGAGATGGTCAACGCCAACGCCATCTTCGCCGACGGCATCGGTCTGAGCGGCATCGATTTTCTCGTCGACGGGATCAACCTGACCAACGTCACGGTCGCGTTCGATGACCTGCCGGCGTTGACCGGTCTCGGCACCAACCTCGAGCTCATTCAATGCGGCCTGACCGACGCGGGCCTCGCCAGCCTCGTCGGCGGCGTGACGTTCGGCGCCTTCAACGGCGGCATCACGATTGACGACGCGCCCACGCTGACGTCGCTGTCGTCGCTGTCGTCGCTGACGTCGGCGGGGGCGCTCGTGCTGACGAGGCTGCCGCAGGTGACGTCGCTGGCACCGCTCGCGTCGATCACGTCGATCCGCGACAACCTGACCGTGAACGACACCGGCATCGCCGACGTCGCCGTCGTCGCGTTCCACGATGGCCTGTCAGCGCGGCCCTTGACGTTCGTCCACAGCGGGAATCCCTGACGGGGACCCCGTCGACTTGCCGCGCTCTTGGGTGCGGCGCTACACCAATCCTCCGTCGCCGCAGCCGTCACCAGGAGAAGCATGAGCAGCCAGCCCGACTCTCTCGTCAGCAAGATCGCGTCGATGCAGAACCGCAAGCTCTACCAAGAGCTGCATTGGGAGGGGTCGTTCGAGGACTACCTCGAGATCGTGAAAAAAGACCCGCGGGTGGCGCGCACGGCGTTTCAGCGCGTGCACGATATGGTGCTCAGCTACGGTCGTTCTGAGTACATCGATTCAAAGAAGAAGGTGGTGCATTATCCCTTCTTCGATGACCCGATCGACAACGGCAAAGATGCAATCTTTGGCCTCGATATTCCGCTCATGCGCATGGTCAACGTGCTGAAGAGCGCGGCCATGGGCTACGGCACGGAGAAGCGCGTCATTCTCTTGCACGGCCCCGTCGGCAGCTCGAAGTCGACCATCGCCCGGCTCCTCAAACGTGGCGTCGAACGCTATAGCCGCACGCCCGATGGAGCGGTCTACACCTTCGGTTGGAAGGAAGACGACGGCTCGATCAGCTGGGATCC
>JANNAY010001031.1:0-3869 GCA_031384945.1 Deltaproteobacteria bacterium | reverse complement strand
GTCGACATCGCCAACGGCAGCTTCGTCTTCGAGGTCCGCGAGGGCTACTGGATCGAGGACGGCGAGCTGACGCATCCGGTGAAGGGCGCGACGTTGGTGGGCAACGGCCCCGAGACGCTCTCGCGCATCACCCGCGTCGGCGTCGACGCCGCCCTCGACCCCGGCGTCTACACCTGCGGCAAAGAAGGCCAGAGCGTCCCCGTCGGCGTCGGACTGCCCACCGTGCGCATCGACGGCATTACCGTCGGGGGCACCGGATGAGCGACACGACGAAGAAGCCGCCGTCGACCCCGCCGGCCCCGATCGACGATCGCGTGTGGGCCGAAGATCTGTGCGCCGCCCTCGTCGAGGCAGCCAAGAAATTCGGCGCGCAGGCGTCGGACGCAACGGCGGGGCTGTCGGCGTCGCTCTCGGCGTCGGCCAGAGACGGCGCCGTCGAAGACGTCACACGCAGCCAGTCGCGCTCAGCCGCCGTGCGCGTGATCGTCGACGGCAAACTGGGCTTCGCCACGTCGTCAGACGCGCCCACCACGCCCGACGAGATCGAAGACCTCGCCCGCACCGCGATGCAGCTGGCGGCGCTGTCGACGTCGTCGCCGCACAACATCGTGCTCGCCGGTGCCGCCATCAGCGCCGCCGAGCTGCGCGCCGCTGGCGAGGCGCTGTCGACCTGGGACGATGTCACCGCCCGCCTCGACGGCGCTTGGTGCGCCGAGCAAGCGTTGCTGTGCGAAAAAATAGTCCGCGGGCACGACGGGGTCAGCGGCGTCAGAGACGTCTCTGCCGGCGTCCGCCGTGGCGTGTTCGCGTTGGCGACGTCGACCGGCTTCGTCGGCTCGCTGCGCGGCACCAACGCCCAGCTCTCGTGCTCGGCCGTCGTCGAAGATGGCAGCAAGAAGCAGGTCGACTCGTGGTGGTCGCAGGCGCGCTCCATCGGCGCCGTCGACGCCCCCGTCGTCGTCGCCGACGAAGCGGCCCGCCGCGCCCTCTCGCGCCGCAACGGACGCCGCATCGCCTCGCAGGCTCTGCCGGTGATCTTCGATCCGCAGATGGCCCGCGGCTTCTTCGGCGGCGTTCTCGGCGTCGTCTGCGGCGACGCTGTTGCGCGCAAGCAGTCGTTTCTTGCGGCCGCCGTTGGTGAGCGCGTGCTGCCCACCGGCCTGTTGCTTGTCGACGATCCGCTGTTGGTCGGCGGGTTCGCTTCGCGGGCCTTCGATGGCGAGGGGCAGCTGTCGCAGCGGCGCGTGATCGTCGACGACGCCGGCCGGCTGACTGGCTTTTTTCTCGACGGCCGGTCTGCGGCGCGGTTGTCGTCGTCGTCGACTGCGTCGGCGTCGCGGGGGACGACGTCGTTGCCGCATGCGTCGCCGACGAACACGACGCTGACCGGTGGCAGCGGTTCTCTCGACGACATCATCAAGGCGACGAAGAAGGGCTTTCTGGTCACCAAGGTGCTGGGACGCGGCGCCGACAGCACCACGGGCGACATGAGCCGCGGCGCTGCTGGCTTCTACGTTGACGATGGGGCGATCGCGTTTCCGGTCGAAGAGGTGACGATCGCTGGCAATGCGCGCGAGCTGCTGCTCGCGATCGATCGCGTCGGCGCTGACGTCGATGCGCGATCGTCGCTGCGGCTGCCTTCGTTGCGCTTCGCAGAGATGGCGATCGGCGGGCTTTAGGCTGCTCGCTTCCGCGAAGTGGGACGGTCCGCCGAATTCTCGAGGACGATTCTCGCGGACCGTCCCATCTCGTGAAGGTCCACACGCGCACATCGGCGCTGGCGTGCGTTGAACTCCTTCACGTACGACCAAAGCCACGCTGCACTGACCCCCCGAAACGTCGTCGTCAGCCAGGCGCGCATCTGCCCTGATGCGAGGGCCGTGGCCGACGACGGCCGCCCCGGCGCCTTCGTCGACGCCTTCGCGGCCGCCAACGCCGACGCCGCCGTCAGCTGCGCCGATACAGGCACCACCGCAGCAGCGACCCCGCGCTCATCACAGCCAAAGGCGACGAAAGCGCGGTTCGCCGGCTGCTCAGCGCCGAGGACTTGCACCACAGCCACGGGCGACGTCACCGCGATGTCCGGCAGCGCCGCCCGCGATCGGTGGAGCAGGCGCCACATCGTCGACCGCGCCGCACCCTCGCTGCGGGCAAAGCCGCGCGCCGACGAGGCATCCGTCGACACGGCGACGCGAAACACAGCAGCGACCAGCTGACGCGCCGACACCTGGTGCCGCGCCATCGACGTCCGCCTGTAGACGCAGACCACGCCGCACGACGAGCAGTCGACGAAGCGGTCGCCGCTGGGCCGCCAGTCCGTCCGCCCGCAGAGCGGACAGCCGCCAGCGTGGGCGACGGCGGCGACGACTTCGATGGCGTCACCGTCAGCGATGTCGAGCGAGCGGAGGTGCGCGAGATGGGCGGCGAGCTGGGCGAGCAGGTTCATGGCCGCCAGCAATCCAAGCCCGGTGCCGCCACCACCGCCGCATCCGGCCGCGCCGCGACAGCGAGGAGAGATAGGGATCGTTCCGCTTCCCATCTCTCCCGAGGCTGCGGGATCTCAAAAACGAAAAGCGCCCCGACAGCGGGGCGCTTCTTCAAACCTGAGAGCAGAGATCAGGGATTGTGGAGGACGGTGACGCGGGCAGCGGCGTATCCATCGGCGCCGGCGGATCCGTCGGCCCAGCCGCGGATGATGATGTCGCCCTTGTGCTTCTTCAGATCGATCTCGATCTCGGGCGAGGCCGACGAGAACTCGGGCTTCTCGCCACCGACCTTGAACTTCTTCGCGTCGACGGTGCCGTCAGGGTAAGTAACGGTGACGTTGTAGCTGTTGGTCAGTGCAAAGTCGGTCGCGTGCTTCTCGCAAGATTTTTCGAACGGTGTCCAAGCGGCCTGGTAGGCATCCCATTCTTTCTGCGGGGCATCGTCTTTGGGCGCTTCGAGGCGCGGCTCGGCGTAGTCAGAGACGTGCCACGACGGCGTCACGACCACCTGCAGCTGCAGCTTGCCGTCTTTCGGCTGCTCGGTGAGCCACGCCTCTTTGCGGCGCCCTGAATGGTACGAGAAACCGGCTTGGTACATCGAAGCATTTTTGGCCACTGCGATGGCGTTGCCCGCGTCTTGCAAGTCAGCGGCGTATTGCTTGACCGAGGGCAGGCTGCCCTTCTCGACGAAGGTGACGCCGACGAAGCCGAGGTCTTCGAGGTCTTTCGGGTTCTTCGCCGCGTGGGCCGCGGCCACGTCTTTCAGCTCTTTGGGCAAGTTGGGACGCCGGGGCGTCTTGTCGGCGTGTTCGGCGCGAAGGGACGTGACATCGAGCTTGACGGCCATGGAAGCACCTCTGGATCGGCTGCAGAAAGCGGAGTCTCCCCCGGACTAGCGCCCCGGGGCACCTTTTGGCCAAAGTCGCAGCATGGCCGACGACCTGAACCTCTACCCCGAGGACACGGGCAAGAACCGCCGCCGCAGGAAGCGCAAGGCGCGGCCGACGCACCTGCCGCCGTACCAGCCTGACGCTCTGCGTCCCGAGAACGAGCAGAAGGCGAAAAAGCAGCTGTCGGCGGCTCCGGCAGCGGCGGCGTTTGGCGCAAAGAAGGGCGCAGGTAACGCGCTGCTCTTTCACGCGCTCAAAACCGAACCGCTGAAAAAAGAGGTCGCCCGCGACGCCGCAGAAGACGGCGACGGCGACGGCGACGGCGACGGCGACGGTGACGACGACGACGCTGGCTGAGTTCGGCTGAGTCAGCCTCGGCGGCGCAGCAGCAGAAGACTGAGACCGAAGAGCGCCAGCGACGACGACGGCGCCTGACCGCCGCTGCAGGGGCAGCCTTCGCCTTCGCCTTCGCCTTCGCCTTCGCCTTCGCCTT
>JANNAY010001015.1:0-2344 GCA_031384945.1 Deltaproteobacteria bacterium | reverse complement strand
CGAGCGCGGCGGTCAGCGAGATGTTCTTGCGGCCCATGCAGATGCAGTCATCGAAGCAGACGCGGGCGTCCAAGGGCCCAAAAAAACCCCTCTCCGCTTGGGGAGAGGGGAGCGCGAAGCGCGGGGGTGAGGTCTGCTGCTCAGCGACGTCCGCGGTCGCCGCCGCGGTCGCCGCCACGGCCACGGCCGCCGCCGCCACCGCCGCCACCGCCACCGCCACCGCCACCGCGTCCACCGCGTCCACCGCGATCGCGGTCGCGGCCGCGACGACGGCCGTCGCCGCCACCACCGCCACCGCCGGAGCGCGAGGCCGCGCGCATGCGGTTCTTCTCGAGGCGCGGCACCTGGTAGTTCGCGCCGTGTGCGCGGGCGATCGCCTTCCACAGGCCGATCTCTTCGAGGGACTTCTGGGCGGCGTGCAGGCGCACGATCAACAGCAGCAGGCCTTCGCGGAACGAGGGGCGGCTGACGACGCTGCGGGCGTGGTGTCCACGGCGCTTCTCGGGCTGCAGGTCGATCTGCGCCGAGAAGAGCTGCGGCACGCGCTCTTTGTCGTGGCGCGTGAAGCGCAGGCGCTCGATCCAACGGTCGCTGGCGTTCTGCCACCAGGCGTCGAACGACGTCGTCGACAGCTCAAACGCTTCCCACACCGGCGTGAGCAGGGCCGCGAACGCGACCGCCGAGGTGATGTCGGCCTCGCGCGAACGAATCGCGTCGAGGGCCGACAGCACGTCGTGGAAGCGGGCGCGCCGCGCCTCGGCGTTCGGCGGCACCGTCGGACCGTGCGCCGACGTCTCGGTCGGCATCTCGACCTTCGTCGTCACCTCAGCCTCTGCCGACGTCGACGCCTCTGCCGGCGCCGCTGACGACGACTCAGACGACGACTCAGACGACGACTCAGACTCAGACGACGACCCAAACGACGTGGGCTGCACGACGATCACGGGGCGGGGCTCGAGGTGCATCTCGAGCGCTTCGTAGAGCTCAGGCAAGATGACCTGCGTGACGCCGGCCTTGGCGCACAGCTCCCATGAGTGGGCCGCGTGGCCCGAGGTGAGCAGGCGCAGCAGCTCTTCTTGCAGGCGCGCGGGGGCGCAGCGCACGAGGCCACCGACGTGGCGGCACATGGCGTCCCACGTCTTTTCTTCGACGGTGAAGCCGAGCCGCGTGGCGAACTTGATCGCGCGCAGAATGCGAACCGGGTCTTCTTGAAAGCGGATGTCGGGGTCACCGATGGTGCGGATGAGCTTCGCCTCGAGGTCGGCGCGGCCTTCGACGTAGTCGAGCACCTTGCCGGCGACGGGATCGTAGAAGAGGCCATTGATGGTCAAGTCACGACGACGGGCGTCTTCTTCGACGTTGCCGAAGACGTTGTCGCGGGCGACCAACAAATCTTCAGGCAGGTCTTCGAGCGTGTCAGTCGGGTTCGCGCGAAACGTCGCCGTCTCGATGACCTTGCCCGAGGGAAAGAACACGTGGGCCAGGCGAAAGCGCCGGCCGACGAGGCGACAGTTGCGAAACACCGCGCGCACCTGGTTCGGATGCGCCGCCGTGGCGACGTCAAAGTCTTTCGGCGTGCGGCCGAGCAGCAGGTCGCGCACGCAACCGCCGGTCAGGTAGGCCTCGAAGCCCTTGGCGCGCAGGCGCTTGACGACCCACAGGGCGTCTTCGTCGATGGCGCTGAGAGGAATCTCGGCCTCGGTGGCGAGCTCGATGGTGACCTCGGCGCGCTGCTGCACGTCTTTTTCTGCAGCGGCGGTCTCGGCGGCAGCGACGGCGTTTTCGGCGACGGCGCCGAAGTGCATGGGCACGTCGTCGTCATCGTCGTCGTCGCCGTCGCCTTCGGCCCATGCGGATTCGTCGACGACCCGGTCGCCTTCTGCGCCTTCTTCGTTTTCGTTGTCGGCCGCGTCGGCGTTGTCGACGTCGTCGGCGACGTCAGGGCCGTCGACGTTGTTGTCGATGTTGTTGTCGGCGGGGGGATCGTTCTCGGTGGTCATTTCTTGGTGTTCTTTTCAGCAGCGTTCATGCCGTGGAGGATGCGCAGCCCATCGAGCGTGAGAAACTCGTCGACGATCTCGAGGGTGCGCGACACGCCTTCAAACAGAAAGGCGAGGCCGCCAGTGGCGATGACTTTGGGGGGTAACGAAGGGGAAGAAGAAGCTTGAGACAGCTCGACCTTCATGCGGGAGACGATCTCGTCGACGAGACCGGCGTAGCCGAAGAGGAGCCCGGACTGCAGGGCGTGAATCGTGTTCTTGCCGATGACCTTCGGCGGTTTTTTCAGCTCGACGCGCGGCAGCTTGGCCGCGCGCGAGAACAACGCGTCCATCGAGATGTCGAG
>JANNAY010001004.1:0-1516 GCA_031384945.1 Deltaproteobacteria bacterium | reverse complement strand
GATGTCGCCGCCGTCATCGTCGCACCGGCACGGGCCAGCTGGCGTGTCGCTGCAGCTGGCCCCGGTCGGCTGCTTGTCGGGGTCTGAGAACGCGTTGATCAACCCGCAGCCGGCCGCGGCGACGAAGCAGAAGACGCCGAGGGCGACGACGGCGAAGGCAGCGGCGCTGGCTCTCACTTTGGCTCCGCAGCGTCGTCGGGGGCGTCGAAGGGGTTGGCGAAGAGGGCGACGGCGCCGACGACGAGGCCGCCGACGACGAGGCCAGGGCCGATGAAGTCGCCGCCGTCGAGGGCGAAGTTTTTGCTGGTGTCGCTGGCGACGTCGAAGGCGACGCCGCCGACGACGGCCACGACGCCGAGGGCGACGCCACCGACGGACCAGGCGCCCGACGCCCAGTTCACCGGCGCCGCTGTCGTCGTCGTCGGCTTCTTGTCGTCGTGCGGGCTCGTCAGCAACGGCGCCGCCAGCTCAGGCACGATGGCGCGCAGCCGCGTTGGCAGCTGCGCGACGTCGTCGAGCTCGAGGCTCTTGCGGGTGATCGAGCGGGCCTCGTCGGCGTCGAAGACGTTCAGGGTGACGATGGTGAGCGTGCCCAGCTTGTTGGCATCGCCGAAGATGACGTAGCGCGTGCCCATCGCCGCGGCGATCTCGCCGAGGCAGCTCGAGGTGTCGCAGCCGACGGTCGACTTCTCGGCGGCGAGCGTGGCCATCTTCTCGACGTCAGAGGCCGTGACGACGTCGAGCCGGTTGCCGCTTTGGCCCCGCTGCTGCGCCAGCTCGACCGAGAGCAGCGAGGTCATGATGTCGAGGGTCGAGGCCTCGACCGTCGTCGACGTCGGTCGCAGCACCAGCACGCGCGTGGGCTCGGCGGCCTGCGCCGAAAACGCGAGGGCCGGCAGCGTGAACAAACAGAGCAAGAGGGCAGCGCGCACGGGCTCGCAAGTACCACAGCGCGGCACGGGCGCCACGTCGACGCTGTCGATGCAAAGCGCTATCGCGACCCATGCCCGTGTTTCGCACCGCACCTCTGCCTGCGAGCGCCACCGCCGCAACTGCCAACCGGTCAGCCGACGCGCGTTTGTCGGCCACCGTCGACGCTGACGGCCAGCTCAGCGGTGAGACCACGCCCGGCGCCGTCGTCGAGGTGCAAAACCTGTCGGTCGCGCCCACCACCGGGCAGCTGCTGGGCGACGCCAAAGACGTCGTCGTCACAGCCGGCGCCGACGGCAAATTCGCCACCCAGCTCTTGATGGGCATCGGCGGCGCCGTCGCTGGCGACGTCTTGCAAGTGCAGGTGCGCAGCGCCGACGCCACCGTGCCCGCGGCCGTGCAGCTGCGCGTCGACGCCAACCGCACGCGCTTCGACAGCCGCGCCGCTTTCGTTCACCTCGGGCGCCTGCGCGTCGACCTCGACCCGACCAACCACAACAACCCCAGCACCCACACGATAACCTCGCGCACGCGCAAGCCCCTGAGCGAGCCCCACGCGATCATACGGTTCACCAACCACCCCACC
>JANNAY010000091.1:0-1508 GCA_031384945.1 Deltaproteobacteria bacterium | reverse complement strand
CGTCGTCGCCTCGGTCGTGTTGGCGCTGGTGGCCGTGGCCGCGGGCGTCGCGCTCACGCGGTAGAGCCACGCTTGCGGCCCGCGATGAGGTCGCTGTGCTGAAGATTGAACTCAGATCTGCGAGATCGTCGTCTGGCGGCTGCGAAAAGTCAGCGCGCCGACGACCTTCTGCAAACACGTCGTCTGAACGACGACGGCGTGCCACCCTTGCGATGATGGGGAAGCACCACCGCAGGGCCAGCGATCTCGATGTGCTCCGCTTCATCGGCGAGCATGCCGCAGGCGTCGGTGTGGTCGACGTTGCTCAGGCCCTCGGCGTCTCTCGCTCAACTGCGCAGCGCATGCTGGGGCGCGTCGTCGATGCCAACGTCGGCGTCCGCTGCGAGGTCGAGGGTCGCGGGCACCGCTACAACGCCGAGCGAGGACGTCTCTCTGCCGAGCAGCGTTGGGCGCTCGCCACCACGCGTGACTTGCTGGTGGGCTTGAACGGCAGCGCTTTGGTTGCTGCGCTCGACCGCATCATCGATGGTGAGACGCCGAGCTTGCCCCTCGCGATCGACGAGCCCCGCTCTGCCGAGGACCCGACCGTTGCCCAGGCCGTCTACGAAGCGGCCCGTCGGCGCAAGCGCGTGCGCGTCGACTACTGCGGCGATCACGACCTCGCCCCGCGTCCGCGGCACCTTGAGCTTCATGAGCTGCGGCTGAACGACGGCTCCTGGTACGCGACGGCGAGCGACCTCGACGACGGTGGGCAGACAAAGACCTTCAAGCTGGCGCGCATGTCGAACGCGGTGATGACCGGCGAGAGAGCCACTCATCACGTCGACGTTCGCGTGTTGTACGAGCACAGCGTCGGGGTGTGGGACGGTCCTCTGGTCGACGTCGTCGTGCGGCTCGATGGCTCAGCCGCACGGCACGCCCACGAGTACAAGCTCAACGTCACGCAGCGCGAAACCCCCGACGGCGACGGCGTGATCGTGCGCGCCCGCGTGGCGGGGCTCAGCGAGACGGCCCGCTGGGTCTGGCGGTGGGGGCGACACGCGCGGGCGCTGTCGCCGCCGGCGCTGGTGGCGCTCTGCGCCGACGAGCTGCGCGCCGCAGCCGAGCGCTACGCCAGCGACCAGTAGTTGCCCGTGCGCGTCAGCGAGAACGCGCTGCGAAACTGAGCATCGCCGTCGGGTCTTCGGGTGGCAGCGGCGCGAGGTCGGGTGGAGCGGGCGCGACGTCACGGCGGGCGGGAGGCTCGGGACGAGGAAAGGCGTCTTGCGCGGCGGCGTCTTCTTCGTGGCCATCGGATCACCTGTTCACAGGGTTGAACTGCTCGGCGCGCACAGTGCCCGTCATGCACCGTCGCTGTCTCTGGTGGAGTCGCCCTGAAGGGCTGGTTTGCGCGCGACCCGCCGCGCGGGTGATGCCTGCGCGGCTCGCCATCACGGGGATGGCGAACGGGGAAAGGACAACCGAGATGAAGAAGACGCGTTTCGACGTACCGACTGTCGTGTTGGTCG
>JANNAY010000808.1:0-3892 GCA_031384945.1 Deltaproteobacteria bacterium | reverse complement strand
CATGATCGCTGACATGGCGACCAAGGTCGAAGCCTCGCGTTTGTTGGTGTGGAAAGCGGCGGCCGAGATCGACGCTGGACGAAAGAACACCGTCTTCGCCGCCATGGCCAAGCGCTTCGGCGCAGACTCAGCGATGGAGATCGCGACCGACGCTGTGCAGGTGTTCGGCGGCAACGGCTTCAACAAAGAGTACCCGGTCGAGAAGCTCATGCGCGACGCCAAGATCATGCAGATTTACGAAGGTACATCGCAGATCCAGCGCGTCATCATCGGCCGCGAATTGTTCGCCCGCTGAGCGCTTTCAGAACTGACTGATACTTGATGAAACGCGGCTCTTCGGGGCCGCGTTCTTTTTGCGCCGTGGGCAACGGCACCAGGCGCGGCGTCGCGTCGGCTCCGAGGAAGAAGGCGGGGGCAAGCCCCGCCCCTCCCTCCGCTGCGCACACCGAACCATTTGAATTTGCATCGGTTTTCGCGCGGCGCTTGACGGCACTCCGGAACGCGCATAAATTACCGTTATGACTTTTATCAATCCGGAATGGAGCGTTGTTGTCGCCGCCGTGTCCGGAAAGGCCCACACCCGCGCCCGCCGCGGCAGCCAGGACGCCTTCTGCGTCCGCCGCGGCGTCGGCGTCGGCGGCGCGGGCTTCGTCGTCGCCGTCGTCTGCGACGGCTGCTCGGCGGGCGGGTCGTCGGAAGTCGGCGCGGGCCTCGGCGCCCGCTTCGTCGCCGCCGAGCTCGCCCGCCGCGTCGTCGCCGGCGCTGTCGTCGACGACGCCCTCGCCGTCGCCGTCAAAGACGCAGTCGTCGCCGAGCTCGGCCGGGTCGCCGCCGCGCTCGCTGTCGAGGGCGCTGTCGACGGCGAAGACGTCAGAAACGTCATCGCCGATTCCTTGCTCTTCACGCTGCAGGCCGCGGTCGTCGTCGACGGCGGCGGCTACCTCTGCTTCGGCGTCGGCGACGGCGTCGTGCGCGTCGACGGCTGCGACGTCGAGGTCGGCGGCAACGACGACGGCTGCCCCGACTGCGTCGCCTACACGCTGCTCGACGATCTGCGGGGGCATGCGCGGCTGCGCGTGCACGCCCAGGGGTCGTCGTCGACGCTGCGGTCGCTGACCATCGCCAGCGACGGCGCCCTCGAGCTCCGCGCCCACGGCGTCGTCGGCGGCTTCGAGATCGATCCCGTGTTCGTCGCGAACCCGTCGCTGGCGACGAAGCGCATCGCAGCGCTCGGTGCGGCCGCCCCCGAAGACGACTGCACCGTCGTCGTCTTGCGAAAGGACGGCGTCGCATGCGCGTAGTCATCGACGGCAAAGACGTCGCCCTCGACGACAACGACGTCATCGGCGAAGGCGGCGAAGCCCGCGTCTACGGCACAGGCAGTGACGTCGTGAAGATCTTTCACAGCGGTGCGCCAGCGGCGTTGACGACGCTGCGGACGAAGAAGCTGCAGGCGCTGTCGACGTTGACGCTGCCGCCGCAGCTGGTGGCGCCGACTGCGTTGGCCACCGACGCCAAAGGCAACGTCGTCGGCTACCGCATGCGCCGCGTCGTCGACGCCGTCGACCTGGCGAAGCTCGCGCGTCCGGCCATGAAGGCGGTGCGCGATCAGAATGGGGTGCTGGCGCTGTTTCGATCGTTGCTGGCGACGATCGAGCAGTTGCACGCCAACAACGTCGTCGTCGGCGACTGCAACGACGGCAACGTCATCGTCGACGCCGGCGGCCGCGGCGACGCGTTCGTCATCGACGCCGACTCGATGCAGGTGGGCGGGCTGCCCTGCCCGGTGGCGCACGAGCGCTTTCTCGATCCGCGGCTCTATGGGGTGTCGCTCGTCGACAACGCCGTCTTCAGCGTCGACAGCGACCTGTACGCGCTGCGCGTGCTGTTGTTTCAGACGCTGTGCTGCGTGCATCCGTATGGCGGCACGCACAACAAGCTGCCGACGCTGCTGCGGCGCGCCGAGGCCCGGCACTCGGTGCTGCGTGACGACGTCACGCTGCCGAAGATGGCGCTGTCGCCCAAGACGTTGCCCGACGCCCTCTATGCCGACTTCAAGGCCTGCTTCGACGACGACAAGCGCGCGCCGTTCGACAAACGCTGGCTGAACGCGACGTTCTCGACGTGCAGCTGCGGCGTCGTGCATGCGCAGCGGGCGTGTCCGTCGTGTCAGGTGAAGGTCGTTGTGCCTGCCGTGCAGGTTCATGGCGCTGTCAGCTTCGAGCGCATCGCCCGCGGCGTCGCCGTCGTCGCCGTCGCACACGGCGGCAGCGTGCGCTTCGTCGTCGACGACGGCACCTGCGTCAAACGCGAAGACGGATCCGTCGTCTTCGAAGGCAGCGGCGTCGGCGTCGACGTTGGCTTCGTCGGACGCCGCACCTGGTTGGCGCAAGGACAAGAGCTGGTGTGCCTCGACGGCGGTGACGTCGTCGATCGCACCTCGACGGGGCTCGCCTTTGGTGCGCCGGCGTTCGCGTGTTCGCCGGTGGGGCTCTTTCGCCTGCACGGCGACGCGATCCTGCACCACGACTCGGGCGTCGTCGTCGGACGCGCCTTGCAAGGGCGCACGTGGCTGTTCGCCACCGACGACGGCTGCCTCGCCGTCTGGCGCGCCGGCAACGTCGCCCGCGCCATGTGGTGCCGCCCCGGCGAGGCCGCCCGCGACGTCGCGCTGCCCAGGATCGAAGGACGCGTCAAAGACCTCGCCGTCGTCGTCGACGAAGACCGCGCCGTCGTCGGCGTCGCCACCGAACTCAACGGCAAACGTCTGCACGCGCTCACGTTGCTCGACCGACACGCAGGCGTCGTCTCCACCGTCGCCGGCCACCCCGACGACGGCGGCGTGCTCGGCTCGGTGCGCGGCAAGATCTTGAGCGGCAAGCACCTGCTGTCGACGTCGACGCGCGGGCTGCTCTTGCTCGACGACAACTTCGCCGAACGCGCCTGCTTCGAAGACACCAAAGCCCTCGTCGACGACAGCGTCGACCTCCTCCGCGGCTCCGGTGGCGACATCTACGTCGTCACCGACGCGGCCATCCACCTGCTGCGTCGTCGGGCCGCGACCGCCAGCACCACGTACGGGAGAGCACGATGACGATGCCGCGTCCTGCCTTTTACAAAGAGAACGACGTCGACCAGCTGTGGATCGAGCGCGCTGCGCTGGTGGCCGACGAGGCGCAGAAGTACCGCGACAAATACGCCGTCGCGCCGTCGTCGAAAGACAAGCTGCGCATCGCCGCCTTTGGCATCGACTGCCAGGTCGGCTTCTGCACGCCCGGCGCGTCGCTGTTCGTGCCGGGCGCCGTCGACGACACCAAACGCACGATTGATTGGCTCTACCGCCATCTCGACAAGATCACGGGCATGTGTTTTTCACTGGACACGCACCGCGCGTTTCAGATCTTTCACCCGGCCTTCTGGGTCGACGCCAAGGGCAACCATCCGGCCCCGCTGACGCCGATCTTTCATGAAGAAGTGCGGGCAGGAAAGTGGACGCCGATCGCGCACCCCCGTGAATGTTTGGAATACACGAAGAAGCTCGAGCAGTCGGGCAAATACGTACTCACCATCTGGCCCTACCACACGCTGCTCGGCGGCCTGAGCCACGCGCTCGTGCCAGCGCTGATGGAGTGCGCGCTGTTTCACTCGCTCGTGCGCAAGAGCCAGACGCACTTCGAGACCAAGGGCACGCACGCGATGACCGAGAATTATTCGGTGCTCTCGCCCGAGGTCAAAGAGCTGTCGGGCAACGCCGTCGGCACCTTCAACGCGCCGTTCTTTCACCTGCTGGCCTCGTACGACCGCGTCTACGTCTTCGGCCAGGCCAAGAGCCACTGCGTGCTGTCGACGTTGAAAGACATCGAAGAGCACATCCTCGCCACCGACCCCTTGC
>JANNAY010000086.1:0-1793 GCA_031384945.1 Deltaproteobacteria bacterium | reverse complement strand
CGACGTCGACGAGGGGCATGAGCGTGAGTCCAAAGCGGGCGGCGTCGGTGACGATGCCCGGTGGGTCGATCGTGATCAGGTCGGTGGGCGCGCGCGTGGTGAGCCAGACACGCACGCTGCCGGCGCGTCCGTCGTCGGGGGCGCCGATGGCGACGTCGTGTTTGCCGTCGCCGTCCCAGTCGCCGATGTCGACGAGCGAGAAGCCGAACGAGTCGGCGGCGTTGGCGGGCATCGCGAAGGTCAGCGGCAGCTCGGCCAGCGTCGCCCCCGACAGCGCGTAGACGCCGACTTCACCAGGACCCACAACCCGGTTGGGTTGTCCGACGAGAAAGTCGTCGGCGCCGTCATCGTCGACGTCGAAGGTGCGCAAGAGCGCGCGCACGACGCCGCCGGTGGCAAAGGCGACGTCGTCTTCGAAGGGTCCGACGTCGGCGGTGTCGAGCACGAGGCGGCCGCCGCCCGTGTCGTCGAAGCTCAACAGGTCGACGGTGCCGTCGCCGTGCTTCTTCGAGACGATGATGAGCTTGCCGAAGTTGCTGCCAGCGTCGCCGTCGACGGTGCCAGGAAACACATCCTGAAAGTTCACATCGGCGATGGGCTCGAAGCGCAGCGCCCGCACCTTCGCGTCGCCAGGAACGCCGGCAAAGACGCCGCGGGATCCGACGACGTCGTCGACATCGGGCTCAAACGCGATCGAGGCGCCGAAGCTCGTGCCTGCGCCGGCGCTGCCGACGACGACGCGGCCCCAGTCGTCGACGCCATCGCCGAGCACGTTGCCGTCGGGTTTGCCTTCGATGAAGACGACGCGGTTGACGGCGGGGGCGCCGATGACGAGGTCGGGGATGCAGTCGCCGTTGAGGTCGGCGCCGAAGGGGTCTTTGCCGTCGCATGGGTCGACTTCGCCTTCGCCTTCGCCTTCGCCTTCGCCTTCGCCCTCGCCTTCGCCGACGTCGCCTTCGCCTTCGCCTTCGCCTTCGCCTTCGCCTTCGCCTTCGCCGACGTCGCCTTCGCCTTCGCCTTCGCCTTCGCCGACGTCGCCTTCGCCTTCGCCCTCGCCTTCTACTCCTTCGCCTTCGGCGGCGCACAAGCCGTTGGTGCAGACGTCTCTGCCGTCGCAATCGTCGTCGACGTTGCAGGCGACGACGCAGGCGCCGCTGACGCAGACCTCAGCGCCCTCGCAGTCTTCGGCGGCGACGCAGGGGACGCCGAGCTGGCGGCAGCCGCCGAAGAGAGCGACCGCGAAGACGACGACGACGAGACACAGGCGGAACATGGCGGTCACCTTATCAGCCGGCGAAGGCGCACGCCCGCGTGAGCGTGAGGCTGAGGGTGCTGCCGGCGGCCGGCGGCGTCGACGTCGACGGCACGCGCAGCGTCAGGCGGTGCGCGCCGGCCTTTGTCTCGACCAGCAGCTCGTGCTCGCGGCCGAGAAACAAGCGCTGGACGACGACGACGTCGACACCCGGCCCGCCGGCTGCTGAGGTGTCTGCGCCGAGCGTCCACCACTCAGGGCGCACGCCATAGACGTCGCCGCTGCCTTTGACGACGTCAGCGCCGGTGACGCCGACGACGTCTTTGGGCAAAAAGGCCATCGGACCGGTGAACGCGCCGACGAACATCGTCGCCGGGCGCAGGTAGAGGTCTTCAGGCGTGCCCTGTTGGGCGAGGCGGCCCTTGTCGAGCACGACGACGTGGTCGGCCAACGAAAAGGCCTCTTGTTGGTCGTGGGTGACGGCGACGACGGTGGCGCCCGACGACTTCGCGATCAGCGCCAGCTCGGCGCGCATCTCTTC
>JANNAY010000729.1:0-2917 GCA_031384945.1 Deltaproteobacteria bacterium | reverse complement strand
GTCGACCCCCTGGGCACGGCGGTGGGGTCCGACTTCGCAGGCGCCGATGACGTGCGCGGCCTCGACCCGCTCTTTGCCTGGACGCTGTCGACCACGCACAAAGCGCTGCGCGACGCCGGCTTCGACGACGGCGTGCCGTCTTCGCTGCGCGGCGGCTGCGTGCTCGGCAACTTGTCGTTTCCCACCGAAGGCATGACGCGCCTCGGTGAGGCCCTGGCCCTCGACGACGAATGGCGATCCACAACCGGGTTGTCGACCGGCCCGTTGCTCGCAGCCGGCGGCGGACGCGACCGCTTCATGAGCGGTCTGCCCGCGCTGCTGATCGAGAAGCACCTCGGGGCGCGCGCGTTCTCGTTCGCGCTCGACGCCGCCTGCGCCAGCTCGCTCTACGCGGTGCACCTGGCGATGCGCGCGCTGCAAGCCGGACGCGTCGACGTCGTCGTCGCCGGCGCCGTCAATCGCGCTGACTCGCTCTTCATCCACACCGGCTTCTGCGCGCTGCAGGCGATGTCGGCGGGCGGCACGCCGCGTCCGTTCGACCGAGACGCCGACGGCCTCGTGCCCGCCGAGGGCTGCGCGATGTTGACGCTGATGCGCCTCGACGACGCCGTCGCCCAGAAGAAGACCATTCACGCCGTGCTGCGCGGCTCGGCGCTCTCAAACGATGGACGCAGCAAGAACCTGCTCGCCCCCTCGTCAGAGGGACAGGTGCGTGCGCTGCGCGGTGCGTGGGCCGATGCGAAGCTCGATCCATCGCGCGCGTCGCTCTTCGAGTGCCACGCCACGGGCACGCAGGCCGGCGACCGCGCCGAGGTCGAGAGCCTGCTCACGCTGCTCTCCGCTTCTTCTGCTTCCTCTGCCTCGTCATCATCGCCGGTGCCGCTGGGGTCGTTGAAGTCGAACCTCGGCCACCTCATCACCGCCGCGGGCGCCGCCGGCATCATCAAAGTCATCGAGGCCATGCGCCACCAGCAGCTGCCGCCGACCATCGGCGTCGACCGCGCCATCGACGTCGTCGACGACAAACGCGTCTGCCTGCAGCGCGAGCTCGCCCCGTGGACCGTCGACGGCGTTCGCACCGCCGGCGTCAGCGCCTTTGGCTTCGGCGGCAACGACGCCCACGTCGTCGTCGAAGAAGGCGGCGCCGGCCGCGTCTTCGCTTCTGCATCTGTCAAAGTGACCGAAGTGAAGCTGCCCCGCCTCGCCGTGTGCGCGATGGCCGTCCGCATCGGTGACAGCACCGCGCTGCACGTCGCGCTCGCTTCTGAAAACAGCGAAGCGAAAGAGATCGTCGTTGACACCGAGGGCGTGAAGTTTCCGCCCAACGACCTCAAAGAGTGCATCGCCCAGCAGCTGCTGGTGTTCGAAGCCGCAAGAGACGCCGTGAAGGGACTCGCTGACGACGTGCTGCCGCGCGAGCGCACCGGCATCTTTGTTGGCATGGGCACTGACCTGCAGGTGACCACCCCCGGCCTGCGCTGGCGGGCCGAAGACCTTGCGCGTCGTCGTGGCGTCGACACCGAGACAGCCGACGGCGCGGCGTTCGTGGCAAAGCTTCGCGATTTGGCGATGCCGCCGATGGGTGCGGCCGGCGTGCTCGGCTGCATGCCGAACATCCCCGCCAACCGCTTGAGCGTGCAGCTCGACGTGCGCGGTCCCGGCTTCACCATCTCGTCCGAAGCGCGCTCGGGCCTCGACGCCCTCGACGTCGCCCGCGCCCTCATCGGCGCCGGCGACATCGACGCCGCCCTCGTCGGCGCCGTCGACGCTTGCAGAGACGCCCGCCACGAAGCCGTCACCGGCCGCGTCGGCGGCGACGCGGCCGTCGTGCTCGTCGTCATGGGCGAAGAACGCGCGGCGTCGCTCGGGCTCGACGTGCTGGGCGTCGTCGACGGCAACGGCAACGGCGGCGACGACGACGCGGCCGCTGACCGCTGCATCGTCGTTGGCGGCGCAGACGGCGTCGACTTCGGCGCGGCCGGCGGTCTGCTCTCGATCGCGCAGGGACTCGCTGCCGTCGGTTCGACGATTGTCGAAGTGAGCGGATCGGCGAAGAAGACCGCAACGACGACGACGAAGGTGCCGGCGCGGCGCGATGACGTCGCCGTGCTCTTCGGTCCGGTGGCGTCGACGTCGACGGACACGTCGTGGACGCGCTTCGCCGTCGTCGACGCGAAGCTGCGCGCCCTCTTTGGCGCCGCGCTGCCGTCGATGCTCAGTGGAAAAGCCGGAAGCCCCGGCTGCGAGCGCGACCTGTTCTCGGCGTCAGCTGACATGCAGGCGCGCTACGGCTTCGTCAGCGACGTGCTCGGCGTGCGCGCCGCTCACCTCGTCGGCGTCTCGCTCGGCGAGTCGAACGCGCTGGTCGCCGCCGGCGTCTGGCGCGACCCCGCCGTCTTGTTCGACGAGACCGTCGCCTCGCGCTTGTTTGTCGATGAGGTCGCCGGCACAAAGAACGCGGTCAGCGCGTTCTGGGCGGCGAAGGGCAAGCCCGACCTCGGCTGGAGCACTGTCGTCGTCCGCGCGCCGCGCGCGAAGATCGAAGCCGCTCTGCAGGGTCGCGACGACGTGTTCGTGACGATGTGGCACGCCGACGACGAAGGCGAAGTCGCTGGCGGCCGAGACGCCGTCGATGCAGTCGTCGACGTCCTCGGCGGCTTCGGCGTCCCCATCGCCGATGCGCCGTCGGTGCACTCGCCCGCCATCGCCTCGGTCGCTGCCCGCTACCGCGCGCTGCACCAGCGCCAGAGCTTCGCCACCGACGTGACGGTGTGGAGCAACGGTGTCGGCGAGCGCGGCGGGCGGCTGACGACCACCACCCCGGCCTCATTGGCGGACGCCTGCGCCGACGCCATCCTCACGCAGGCCTCGCGCACCGTCGACGTGCCGGCGCTGTTGCGGCAGGTCTGGGACGCCG
>JANNAY010000649.1:0-12027 GCA_031384945.1 Deltaproteobacteria bacterium | reverse complement strand
GCGGAGAGGCGGGCGACCAGCCGCAGGATCTTCGCTGCCACATCGCGGGGGTCTTGCAGCGTCGCTTCGTCGGCATCTGGGATCGCGTCGCGGTGCATCTTCGTGCGCATCTCGCCCGGGTCGACGGCGACGACGTGGACGCCGCTGCCCTTCAGCTCTTCGGCCCAGATGCGCGTCAGGTGATCGAGGCCGGCTTTCGATGCGCCGTAGACGCCCCAGTTGGCGTAGGCGGCGACGGCGGCGTCGGAGCTGACGTTGACGATGACGCCACGGCGACGCAGCAGCATCGAGCCAGCGATGACTTTGCTGAGGCGAAACGGCCCGAGCAGGTTGGTGTTGAGCGTCTCTTCGAGCGACTCGCAGTCGGTGTCGATGAGCGGGCGCAGCGGCACCGGGCCGAGGCTCGAGGCGTTGTTCACCAGCAGGTCGATGGGCCCCACGAGGGCCGCAGCGGCGCCGGCGATGCGGTGGATGTCGCGTTTGTCGGCGACGTCGGCGGCGATGCCGTGCACGTCGAGTCCTACGGCGTTGAAGACGCGGACGGCGTCGTCGACGGCGCTGGCGTCGCGGCCGACGACGACGACCTTGCCGCCGGCTTTGGCGACGGCTTCCGCGATGGCGCGGCCGAGTCCTCGTGTGCCGCCGGTGATCAGCGCGGTGGTGTTGGTGAAGCTCATGGTGTCCCTCTCTTTCGTGCTGAGGGGCAGATGAGCCGCCGTCCAACGCGTTGGCGGTGTTGCCAAGGTGTTGGAGGGCGTCCAATCTGTCGTCATGGATCAGTCCGATGACCTCGCTGGACGCCTTGGCAAGAACGTCGCCGCGCTGCGGCAGATGCGCGGTCAGTCACAAGCGCAGTTGGCGAAGCTCGCCGGCATCCCGCGGGCGACGTGGGCCCACCTCGAGAGCGGCGCCGCCAACCCCACGCTCATCGTGTTGCACAAGGTAGCCGCGGCCCTGCAGGTCAGCATCGAAGAGCTCGTCTCGCCGCCGCGCGCCCAGGCGAAGCTGCATCTGTCGTCGACGTTGGCGGTCAAGCAGCGGGGGCAGGCCACCATCCGCAAGCTCTTGCCCGACCCCATTCCGGGTATGGAGATCGATCGCATCGAGCTCCCGCCCGATGGCCGCATGATCGGTGTGCCGCACACGGCGGGCACCACTGAGTATTTGATGTGTGAGAAGGGCAAGCTCGAGCTCGTTGCCTCGGGCGAGTGCTTCGTGCTCGACGTCGGCGACGTCGTCGTCTTTCGCGGCGACCAGAAGCACTCGTACAGAAACGCCGGCCGCGGCGACGCCGTCGGCTACAGCGTCGTGCTGATCGCGCGCGTCAGCTCTTGATCAGCGATTCGACGAGCTTCTTCACGTCTTCAGCGCGCGACTTGGGAACCACCAACGTGCGGTTGCCGGCGCGAACGACGACGACGCCTTCGAGGCCGACGACGGCGACAACTTCGTCGGGGTCTTCGCACCAGACGACGTTGTCTCGCGCATCGAGCGCATGAACGACGCCACGCACGGCGTTGTTCGACGCATCTTTCGCCAGATGATCGGCGAGCGCCGGAAAGCTGCCGACGTCGGACCAGGAGAACTTGGCCGGCACGCAGAGCACGGGCTGGTGCTTCTCCATCACGCCCTTGTCGATCGACACGCGGGGTAGCTGCTCGAACGCAGCGGCCAAATCACCACCGCCGTCGACGACAGGGGCCAGGATCTCGAGGTGCTGCGGCAGACACTGCGCCAGCGCGCCGATCATGGCGTCGGTCGAGAAGACGAACATGCCCGAGTTCCACAGAAAGCGACCCGAGGCGAGGTAGTCGCTGGCGGTCTTCGCGTCGGGCTTCTCAACGAAGCGCAGCGCCGGCTGCGCGCGCATCTCAGACGTCGACGTCACTTCGACGTAGCCATAGCCGGTGGCGGGGTAGGTCGGAACGATGCCGAACGTGACGATGGCCGACGGATCGTGAATCTCGCTGCGCAGAGCGGCGCCAAAGCCACCCACCGGCGTCGACGTGCGCGGCAACGCCGACGACGGCGCCAACTGCGACGGCGCCGACGACGCCGCCAACGCCATCTCGACGCAGGCGACGAATTCGTCGACGGGGGCGATCAAGTGATCGGCGGTGAGCACCGCCACGTGTCGACCCCCGCGCTTGCGCACCAACAACGTGGCGAGCGTGACGGCGGCAGCGGTGTCGCGACGGCTGGGCTCGCCGACAACGTTCGCCTTCGGCAGCTCGGGCAGCTGCTCGCGGCACGCTGCAGCGAGCGACGCGCTGGTGATGACGAGGACACGCTCGGGCGGCACCAGCGCCTTGGCGCGATCGACGGACATCTGCAGCAGCGATCGATCGCCGACGAGCGTGAGCAGCTGCTTCGGCTTCTCTTCCGTCGACGCCGGCCAAAAACGCGTGCCCGCGCCGCCGGCCATGATCACGCAGTAGAGGTCGGGGTGGTCACGCGTCGTCGTCGTCGTCGTCGTTGTCGTTGTCGTCGTCGTCATCACAGCCACCGGTTTCGCTTCATGTAGATGATCTGCCCGAGCGCCACCAAGGCCATCACGCCGATGCAGGCGAAATAGCCATATTCTTTTCGCAGCTCGGGCATGTTGTCAAAGTTCATGCCGTAGATGCCAACGATAAACGTCAGAGGCATAAAGATTGTTGAGATAACCGTCAAAACGCGCATCACTTCATTCATGCGCGTGCCCTGCGATGAATGATACTGCTCGAGCATCGAGACCACCATCTCGCGGGTGGTGTCGAGCGACTCGCTGACCTGCAAGACGTGGTCGTGCACGTCGCGGAAGTAGACGTCGACGGCGCTGGAGATGAGGTCGCTCTCTTCGTGACGCGCGAGCTCGCCCATGACCTCGCGAGCGGGGAATATCGTCTTGCGCAGAAACAAGATCTCTCGTTTCAGTGTGTATATTTCTTTCACATCGATGCGGTCTAGATGCTCTTGCATGCGGTGCTCGAGGTCTTCGACCAACTCGGTCATCGTTTCGAGCGCGACGAAGTAGTGATCGACAATCGCGTCGATGAGGGCGTAGGCTAGGTAGTCGGCCCCCATCTTTCTGATCTTGCCCTTGTGGTTCTTGATGCGGTCGCGCACGCCTTCGAACACGTCGCCGTCGCGCTCTTGAAACGTGAGCACGAAGCCCTTGCCGATGACGATCGAGATCTGCTCGACCATCAGGTGGCCGGTGTCTTCGTCGACGTCGAGCATCTTCAAAACGCAGAAGAGACAGTCGTCATACTCTTCGAGCTTCGGTCGCTGCCCGGCGTTCATCACGTCTTCGAGCACCAGCGGATGCAGTCCGAAGCGCTTGCCCAGCTCGTCGACAAAGGCCGCTTCGTGGATGCCGTCGACGTTGATCCACACGACGGTCTCGCGCTCGTCATAGGCGCGGCAGTGGTCGGGCGCGTCTTTGACGGCAGCCAGCTCGCGCGTCGAGAAGACCTTGTCGTCGTATTCGATCACCGTCATGCGCGGCGCGTCCATGCGGCGCTCGCCGATGTGCACGAGGCTGCCCGGCGAGAGGCCGGTCTTCTGGCTCTGGCGTTTGCGGTGGTTCGACCCCTTTGGCCCCGAGGTCGAAGGCCCTGAGGTCGAAGGCGCCGGCGTCGTTGAGGTCGTCGTGGTGGTCACGCCGGGCACGCTAGCCGACCCTTCCCGTCACCGTCGACGTGTGCCATGGGTTCTTCATGGTTCGTCGCATCGCGCTCGTGCTGGCCGTCGTCGTCGCCGTCATCACGCAGGTCGCCGGCTGCGACCCGCCGCCCAAACAGTCCGAGCCGAAGAAGAAGCCGACCGAGGCGTCGACGGCGACATCGACGGCGGCGTCGACCGCTGGTGGGCTCGAGGGTCGGCCGCCCCATCCGAACATGGCCACTGCTGCCTGGGGCGAGAAGGTCGCGGTTCATCTCGGGCAGGGCATCACGATCAGCGAGGGCGACGGCAAGCAGTTGTTGGCCGACGCCGTCAACGCCTTTCACTCGCAAGAGACGGGCAGCGAGAAGCGCGCGCTCGAGCTCGCGCTGAAGGCGTGGAAGCGCGCCCCCGACGACGTCACCCGCGGCGCCGCCCTCGCCGTCGCCGCCTGCGCCCTCGTCGTCGACCCCACCGTCGAAGGCTACGCCGACCGCCTCACCGACGCCTTCGGCCTCTCCATCTACGCCGGCACCGTCGACGCCACCGACGCCACCGGCCAGGGCTGTCGCGCCCTCGTCGGCGCGGCCGGCGGCGCCGTGCGCCAGGCCCGCACCCTGATCGACCTCGTGGCCGGCACGCCGAAGCTCGCCGACGAGCCCCGCGCGCTGCTCGCCCTCGCCCGCGACGCCACCCGCGAGCGGGGCGACAAATTCTTCGCTGACGCCGAGCGCGGCCTCGTCGGCCGTCCTGACAGCGTGCGCGTGCGCGCCGCCCTCGCCGACCACCTCGTCGACCTCGGCCTCACCGACGAGGCCACCGGCGTCATCGCCAAGCGCACCGAGACGCCGCTCTTGCTGCTCGCCGCGCGCGCGCAGCTCGACGGCGGCCAACCCGCCGGCGCCATCGCCCTGCTGACGCCGCTCAGCGAGAAGCTCGTGGGCGTCGACGAGCCGCGCCGCGCCGAAGCGCTGTTTTGGCTCGCTGAGGCCCACCTCGACGGCGCCGCGCAGGGTCAGCCGACCGATCTCGCGGCGGCGCTGGCGCCGGCAAAGGCGGCGCAGGCGACGCTCGAGTCGCGCCCGGGTTGGCAGCGCGAGGCGCGCTATCTCGCCGCCCGCATCGCGCACCTCGAAGGCCGCGACGACGAGGCGCGCAAGACCATCCAGCCGTTGGGCGTTGGCACGCCGCGCTCGACCGACGCCATCGAGCGCCGCATGGCCCGCGCGCAGCTGACGTGGTGCGCCGCCGCCAAAGACGCCGCCTGCACCGAGAAACTGGTCCACCGGCTCGAGATCCTCGACGTCGATGTCGCCACTGTCGCTGTCGCCCGCGGCGCCGCCGACGCCGCCGCGCTGACGTCGCCAGATGCGGCGACGGCGCGCAAGCTGCTGGCCGTGCGCCGCGGCCTCGCCGTCGAAGCCAAGGCGCGGGTGAAGCCGACGCTCGACGCCCTCTTGAAAGATCCGGCGCTGCGCGTGGCCCGCGCGCTGCGCGTGCCTTTCGCCGGCGACCCCGCCGAGATGGCCCGCTTCGCCAGCGCGGCGTTGACGGGCGCCGGCCCCGCCCTCGGCGAAGCCGACCTCGTCGTCGTCGTCGACGGCCTCGGCGCCTTCAAGGTGAAAGACGGCGAAGCGCTGCTCGCCGGCGTCGAAAAAGACGCCTCACCGCGCATCAAGGCCGCCGTCGAGCGCGCGCGCAGCGACCTGAAAGATCCCGAGTCGCGCAAGAAGCGCATCGCCGTGGCCCGCGGCGAACGCAGCGACGACGACGACGACCATGGCGGCTTTCCCGGCGTGCCGTCTGCGCCTGCACCGAAGCCGGTGGCGCCGTGATCGCACTCTTCATCGTGGTCGCGCTGGCCGCAGCGCCGTCGTCGACCGAGGCGCAGCAGAAGGCGCACGAGGCGAAGAAGACGTCCGAGCTGGGCTTCGTCGCCTTCGGACCCTTCGACGCTGGCGCGTCGCGTCCGGTGCTGCGCCAGAACACCAAGGGTCTCTCGCGCAAAACGCACCCCGCTGTCGGCGACAAGGGCCACATCCCCGGCGGCGGCGCGCCACCGCCTGCGCTGCGACACGATCCTGATTTGCCTGAGCTCGCCGGCGTGACGCCCAACGCCGCGCCCGGCCTGTCGGCGAACCCGCTGTTTCTCGCCAGCCTCGTCTACGCGAACTTTCTCACCCGCATGGACGGCCCGCGTTGCCAGCACCTGCCGACGTGCTCGCGCTTCGCCAGCCAGGCCGTCGGCCGCCACGGCGTGCTCGGCATCCCGATGGGCCTCGATCGCATCATTCAGCCGCCCTCGTCGTCGGCGTTGCGGCTCTTGCCCGAGCTCGAGTACGGCGGCGTCTTTCGCCACTACGACCCCGTCGAGAACTACGAGTTCTGGCGCGTCGAGCGCTTCACCGGCTTTCCGATCCTCGTCGATGAGCAGCCGCTGTTGCTGACGCCGCCTGCGACGTCGCTGTCTTCTTCGTCGTCTTCTTCTTCTTCTTCTGCGCCTGCTGTGAGCCCCACCACATGATGTTGCCCCTGCTGTTCGTCGTCGCCGTTGCCGCCGAAGAACCCGCCGCTGTCGTCGAAGAAAAAGCAGCCGCCGTCGACGTCAACGAAGACGCCGGCGATGCCAAAGTAGACGCCGTCGACGCGAAAGAAGATGCCCGCGAAGCGAAGCTCTCGCTGAGATTCGCCGACCACCTCTTCGGCGACGGCGACTACTACCGCGCGATCTCTGAGTACCGGCGCTACTTGTTCCTCACCAAAGGCCGCGCCGAAGAAGCCCCGCGCGCAGCCATGGCCATCGGCGAAGCGCTGTTGCGCGGCGAGCAATTCGACGCCGCTGGACGCCAGCTCGACGGCGTCGCCACCCGCACGCCCGACCTCGTGCTGCGCCGCTCGGCGCTGTTCGGCGCCGCCCGCGCCTATCTCGAAGATGGCCGCCCCGAGCTCGCCAAGCCGCGCTTTCGCTTGATCGTCGAAGACCCCGAGGCCGACGCGATGCTCGTCGGTCAGTCGCGCTGGCTGCTCGCCTGGGGGCACTTCGACGCCGGCGAGCTCGAAAAGGCGCGGGCGCTGTTCGCCGGCATCGCCGCCTCTGACTCGCCGTACGCGAAAGACGCCCAGGGCGTCGTCGACAGCATCGACAAGAAGGGCGAGCTCGACACCAAAGACCCGCTGATCGCAGCACTTTGCTCGCTCATCCCCGGTGGCGGCCACGCTTACCTCGGACAATGGGGCACGGCCCTGACGGCGCTGACATGGAACGCGCTGTTCATCGTCGCCGCCGTGCAGGCCTGGCTGACCGGCGACTGGGGCGTGGCCATCGTGCTGACCTTCGCCGAGCTCGGCTGGTACGCCGGCTCGATGTTCGGCGCCATCGCTGGCACGTTTCGCCACAACCGTGACGTCGTCATGAACTGGCGCGACGAGACCATCGCTACGTACGGCGTACAGCGCGGCTTGCCCGAGCTGCACACGCTGCAAGACCAGCCGCCGGGCACGCTCTTGCGCTTCTCCGGCTCGTTCTAGGTCGGCGATGACGGCGCTGTCGTCTCTGCGTCCGCTGCGCCGCTTCGCCGGCAGCGCCGCTGTCGACGTCGACGACGCCGTTGCCGTCGAAGCGCCGCTCGAAATTCAAGTCTTTGACGGACAGCGCTTTCGCCCCCTCGCGGTGGTGATGCGCTCGCCGTCGTCCACGGCAGACGGCGCCGAAGACGACGAAGACCACGTCGTTGGCTTCCTCGTCAGCGAGGGCGTCGTCGGCGGCGTCGACGACATCGCCGACATCGACGAATGCGACGTCGTCCCCGACGCAGACGCCCTGGGCAACGTCTGGCGCGTGCGCTTGCGCGCCGGGCTCGCCGTCGACTGGGCGCGCCTGCAGCGCAACACCTACGTGTCATCGAGCTGCGGTGTGTGTGGGAAAGCGTCGATCGAGAACGCCTGCGCCGTCGCTGGCCCCCTCACCTCCAACGTCGAGGTCACGGCGTCGTCGCTGCGGGCGCTGGCGCAGGCGCTGCGCGCGCAACAGCCGACCTTCGCGCGCACCGGCGGCTTGCACGGCGCGCTGTTGGCGACGTCGAGCGGCGAGGTGTTGGCGGTGCGCGAAGATGTCGGACGTCACAACGCCGTCGACAAGGTCATCGGCGCGGCCCTGCGGGCCGGTCGTCGTGGCGACGTGCTGCTCGTGTCGGGCCGCGTGTCGTTCGAGCTCGTGCAAAAGGCGCTTGCGGCCCGCATCGCCATCGTCGCCGGCGTGTCGGCGCCGACGTCGTTGGCCGTCGACCTCGGCGCCAAGGCCGGCGTCTGCGTCGTTGGCTTCGTCAGAGGCGACGTCGACGGCGGCGGCTGCAACGTCTACAGCCACCTCGCGCGGGTGCGCCCGTGACCAGCCTCGATGACTTCGCGCGCGACAAGCTGCGCGCCCTCGACGCCCGCGGACAGCGGCGCACGGCGACGTCGACGCGCCGTTTGAAGAACGCCCGCGTCGAGCGCACCGTCGACGGGCGCCTGCGCACGCTGATCGATTTTTCGTCGAACGACGCGTTGGGGCTCGCCCACGAAGACGCCGTGGTCGCCGCCGCCCGCAAAGCCCTCGACGACGGCGCAGGATCCGGCGGATCGCGCCTGGTCTCGGGCGCGCACCCATCGATCGCGGTGCTCGAAGAGAAGCTGGCGGCGCTCAAGCACAAAGAGGCCGCGCTGATCACGGGATCGGGCTGGCTCGCCAACGTCGGCGTCGTCCCCGCCCTCGTCGGCCCAGCCGCCGCAGGCAAGAGTGCCGATGTCGTCGTCGTCGACGAATTCGCCCACGCCTCGTTGTTCGCCGGCATCAAGCTCAGCGGCGCGCGCGTGTTGGTGGCTGCGCACAACGACGTTGTCGACTTCACCCGCCAGGTGCGCAGCGCCCGCGCTGCAGGATCGGGCGCCCGCGTTCTCGTCGTCACCGAGAGCGTCTTCTCGATGGACGGCGACACAGCACCCCTCGCTGCGTTGCGCGCGCTCTGCGACCAACACGGCGCGTGGCTGTTGGTCGACGACGCCCACGGCTTCCTCGTCGTCGACGATGACGCCGCCGCCGCCGTCGCCTGCGCGGACGTCGTCACCGGCACCCTCAGCAAGGCCGTCGGCGGCTACGGCGGCGTCGTCGCCGCGTCCCGCGTCGTCTGCGACCTGCTCTTGACCCGCTGTCGTCCGGTGCTGTTCGGCACGGCGCTGCCGCCCTCCGTCGTCGCCGCCGCCGCCGCCGCCCTCGACGTCGCCGTCGCCGACCCGGCGCGCCGCCGTCGCCCGCTGGCCCTCGCGCGTCGCTTTTGCCGCGTTTTGGGCGACGAGGGCCTCGAGCTGCCTGAGCCGGCGTCGCACATCGTGCCGCTCATCGTCGGCGACGAAGCGCGCGCCATGACGCTGATGCACGGCCTCATCGACGACGGCTTTCTCGTCGTCGCCATCCGGCCGCCGACGGTGCCAGTGGGTACGTCGCGCTTGCGCGTGGGCTTCTGCGCTGTCCACACCGACGCCGACGTCGACGCCCTCGCCGCGGCGCTGCGGCGCCGGTGGCAGCGATGAGCCGCGTCGTCGTGCTCGGCAGCGGCACCGACGTCGGCAAGACCTTCGTCTCGTGCCGCCTGCTCGAAGACCTGCGCGCCCGCGGCGTGCGCGTGCGCGTGCGCAAGCCCGTCGTCTCTGGCTTCGTTGACGATGCCGACAGCGATCCGCGCCGCTTGATGGCCGCCGCCGGCAGCAACGACGAAGGGCTCGACGTCGTCAGCCCGTGGCGCTTCCCGCTGCCGGTCTCGCCCGACGCCGCCGCCCGGGCCGCTGGCGTGGTCGTCGACTGGCAACGCTTGCTCGACGCCTGTGCCGCCCCCAACGACGACGACGCTCGACCCGCGATGATGGGCGACCTGGGTGGCACCGACGTCCTCGTGGTCGTCGAGACCGCGGGCGGCGTGCTCAGCCCGATGACCGACGACCGCACGCAGCTCGACGTCGCCTGTGCGTTGGCAGCGACGTCGCGCACCGCGGCCGTCATCGTCGTCGACGCGTCGTACCTGGGCTCGATCAGCCATGGGCTCAGCGCGGTCGAGGTGACGTTGGCCCGCGGCGTCGACGTCGTCGCGGTCGTCGTCAACCGCGGACCGTCCGAGCCGTTTCGCCGCTTTCTCACAGACCGCGTGGTGATCTTCGACGTCGATGAACGCGACGCCATCGCGGGTAGAATCGTCTCGTGGTTTGCAGCGTCGAGGTCTTGATGCGCCCGTTGTTGATGTTGCTCATCTCGCTGCTGCTGGCCGTGCCGGTCGTCGCCAAGCCCTCTTCGACGTACGTCGACACCAAGAAGCGCTTCCAGATCGAGCCCGCCATCGGGTGGGAGCTCGCGCCGATGCCCGGCGACACCAGCGGCATGAATTTCAGAAAGAAGGTCGACGGCGTGCCCGGCCTCTTTCACGTTGCGGTCGAGTCGCTGTCACCAGGACAGACGACGAAGCAGACGCTCGACAAGGTCGAGGCCCCCTTCAAGAACGAGATCGGCTTCAACCCCGGCAGCGAGGTGCCCTTCAACGTCGGCGGCTTCACCGGCGCGCGCCGCACGCTCAGCGTCTTCGCCTCGGGCGATCGCAGCACCGTGCGCGGCGTCGAACTCTACGTCGTTCATGCCTACGGCTTCGCGCACATTCTGCACTTCGAAACTCTTGAGAAGAAGCGCGCTTCATTCTCACGTGATCTCGACCGCATGCTCGCTTCTTATGTGCCATTGGTCGGCAAAGATGTCGCGGCCCCGCTGGCGGGACTGTGGATCAACACCGACGGTGGTCCTGACCTCACTCTCGAAGACAGCGGCGAGTTCACCATGGGCCCGCTCAACGGCGGCTGGCGCAGCGACGGCGGCATCCTTGAGCTGAAGATCACGCAGGGCACCGAGAAGTATCGCTATGCGATGAACACCGACACTCTGACGCTTTCATCACCGAACCTTGGCGGCGATCTCGTGTTCCGCCGTTCGGGCACGAAGAAGGTCGCCGCTGAAGTGAAGAAGACGCGGCCCGCCGGCCCGGTCACGCGCGAAGAATTGATCGGCGGGTGGAAGGTCATCGATCAAGCCGCCACTGAGCCGCTGCGCTTGCAGCTCGCCCCGTCGGGCAGCGTCGCCTTTGGCGGCCTCTCGGGTTCGTGGCGCTTCTCGACGGGCCGCCTCACCATCGCCTCGACGGCGGGGGCCACCATCACCTACGCGGCGTCGATGACCGACGGTCACCTCGTGTTGTCCGGTGGTGACCTCGACAAAGACCTGACGTTCGAGCGCGACTGATGCGCGTCTTCGTATGCTTCGTCTTCGTCGCCGCCTGCTGCTTCGTCGGCGTCGACGCCCGCGCCGACAACAACGTCAAAACCGTCACCGTCGAAGGCATCGCTGTCGTCGGCGACGAAGGCGTCGCCGCAGCCGACGTCGACGCCCGCGGCAAAGCCGTCGTGAGCGCCGTCTCGCTCGTGACGCAGCCGCGCAGCGTCGTCAGCCCCGCGCCGGCGCCGACGATCTGGCAGTTCTTTCCCCGCCTCGGCGAAGAGGTCGCCCGCGGTCGCCCCGAGCTCTTCGAGCAGACGGTGTGGGGACCGCCACAAGACGGTGCGCCCGGCACGCGCAAGGTGAAGCTGACCACGCGCATCGACGTCGACGCGCTGCAACGCACCAGCTGCGAATGGATGCGCGAGCACCACAACACCGGCGTCGTCGTCGTCGTCGCCGAGACCGAGCTCGACGCACCCAAGCTCCTCGTGGGCGAGATGGAGGCGCGGTTGACGCACGCGCTGCAAGACTCTTGCTTTCGCACGCTCTCATCGCCCGTCGACATCGCCCGCATCGACGCCACATCGCTGCCGCCAGAGACCATCGCCGCGATTCACGAACGCGAGCCCGACGCGCGCTGGCTGCTGGTGGCCGCCGTGCACAGCGACGTCAAAGAGCGCGCCGACAAGTCGATCGGCGGCATGAACCAGTACCGCGTGCGCACGGCCCTGCGCGCCATCGACCTCGCCAGCGGCGTCGTCGACCACGACAAGGCCTACGAGGGCGAGGTCATCGGCATCTCGATCGAAAAAGCGATGGCGTTCGGCGGCGACCGCGTCATGTCCCGCATCCTGATCGGCTTGTTGCCCGACCTGGGTCGTCGCTTTGCTGAGGATCCGTTGCCGCCGCCGCCGCCGCCGCCACCTGCGCCGTCGAAGAAGAAGCAGAAGAAGTAGAAGCCCAACCCGGGTTGTGAATCGCGCGCCGCCAGCGCCATCGCTGCAGCAGGCGAGGGCGATCGCGCTGGATGGTTTCCTCCCCCTCCGCCTCCCTTCAGGGCTGATGTTTCTGCACATCTCGAAGCTTGAAGGCCC
>JANNAY010000626.1:0-2967 GCA_031384945.1 Deltaproteobacteria bacterium | reverse complement strand
GGGCTAGACGAAGCCGCCGACGCAGGCGTCGACGTGCAGCGGCACGTCTTTTTCGAGCGCCAACGCCGACAGCTGCTCGATCGGATCGAGCACGCCGTGCGGGTACTGCGGCGCTGATCCTGCGATCATCACCGTATTGCGGTTGATCAAGCGTCGGACGGCTTTGATGTCTACACGGAAGTCGTCGCCCACGGGCGCCCAGCGAATCTTGATGCCGAAGTAGTGCGCGGCCTTGTCGAACGCGACGTGCGCCGTCGACGGCAGCACGACTTCGGGAAACAGGATCCACGGCTTCGTCTTCTTCGCCGTGTCGCGGTAGGTCTTCATCGCGAGCAACAGCGACTCGGTGCCGCCCGACGTCATCGTGCCGACCACGTCGTCGTCGCCGTGCATCAGCGACGCGGCCATGCGCACGACCTCGTGCTCCATCCGCTTCAGCGATTGGAAGGCCATCGGGTTGAGGCCGTTCTCACAGAAGAACGCGTTGCTCGCCGCCTTGAGAAACGCCGTGTGCTCGTCGGACGCGTGGTAGACGAGGCTGAAGCACTTGCCGTTCTTCCAGTCGGTGTCGTCGGCGGCGAGGCTCTTCAGCTGCCCCAACAGCGCCTCACGGTCGCTGCCGTGCTCGGGCAGGGCGCGGACTTCGGCGACGGCTTCGGCTTTTTCTTCTTCAACGAGGCGAACCGGGGCGGCGGACATGAAGAACCTCCGTGGGTGGCCGGAATCTAACACCTGTTCGATTCCGGTCAAGCCCGCATGCGTGGTGCAGATCCCGTCACCCACGAGAGCGGAGTGCAATCGGAGCTTCTGGCCGGCCCAAGACGCTTGACGACGACAACTCTCAGCGCGGCCAGAGCGCCGTGCGGCCGCGCCTACATGACATTCACAAAGAGTTGACGTGGATCATCGGCACAAAGACCGGGGCTCAGGTGCTTTCGTTCATACTTCCACTCGAACCAACTCCTCCTCGCAGGTGTCAGTCGAATCGCCCTCTGCCGGCCCGCTGAGAAAGGTACCGCCCACATGCAACGCACCGCCGTCATCTACGGACTCGCCCTCTCCACCCTCGTCGGCGCGTTCTTGTTGGCCCCGCGCCTCATCGCGCCGCCCAAGACGCCTGAGCCCATCGCTGCTCCGAAGTCGGCCGCCTCGCTCACGCACCTCGTCTACGGCGACGGCACCCTTGAGGTGACCGCCACGCTCGATCGCGGCTACCTCGCCGCTGGGTCCCTCGAGAACGTGTGGATGGACGTCGCCATCAAGGCTGCCGGCGTGCAGACGCGGGCGCCCCTCGCCGCTGTGCTCGTCATCGATCGCTCGGGCTCGATGTCCGGCGACAAGATCGACGACGCGCGCCAGGCCGCTGAGCGGTTTGTGCAGGGCATGACCGACGGCGACATGCTCGCCATCGTCACCTACGGCAGCGACGTCAGCGTCGACCTGCCTTTCGTCACCCTCGACAGCGCGGCCAAGACGCGCGCGCTCGGCATCGTGCGCCGCATCGAAGAAGGCGGCGGCACCAACATCGACGGTGGACTGCTCGCCGCCAAGAGCCAGCTCGCCGCCGCCAACCTCGCCGGCAAAGTCGCGCGCGTCGTGCTCGTCAGCGACGGCCGCCCGACCGAAGGTGACCGTCGCGTGGCCACCCTGACGGGCCACACCGGCGCCCTGCGCGCCACCGGCGTGACGACGTCGACCATCGGTCTCGGCCTCGACTACAACGAAGACCTGATGGAGGCGATGGCCGTCGACGGCGGCGGCCGCTACCACTACCTCAAGAACGGCTCGCAGATGGCCCAGGTGCTCGATGCTGAGCTGCAGCACGGCCGCAACGTCGTCGCCAGCAACGTCAAGCTGCACCTGCCTCGTGCGCTGGCCGCTGGCCTCAACGTGCTCGGTGCGCCCGGCCAGAAAGACGTTGGCAACACCGACAAGCTCGTCGTCGACGTCGGCGACCTCGCCGCCGGCGAAGAGCGCCACGTGCTCGTGAAGATCGACGCCACCGTCGCCAATGACGTCGGATTCGCCGCGCCTGAGCTGCTCTACACGAAGGCCGGCCAGTCCACGCAGTCGTTGGTGGCGAACCGCGCCGATGCCTTCCGCTTGCTGCCCACCGCCGACCTCGTGGTGCTCAACGGCAGCCGCAACGACGACGTCCGCGTCCGCGTGTTGCAGATTGAAGCCTCGCTGGCCCTGACGGCCTCGATGACTTCGTGGAGCAACGGCGACCGCGACGGCGCCCGCGACCAGCTCAACAAGGCGAAGACCGAAGTCGCCGCTGCCGCTGCCCGCACCGGCAACGCCATGCTGATGCGCGAAGCGAAGAACTTCGACGACGTGCTCGACAGCGTGAACGCGGCTCCGGCTCCGGCCTCGGCTTCGGGCATGGACATGGTCAAGGCGCAGAAGGCCCGCGCGTTTGAACTCCGCCGCTGATTCCGACCGCTGACGCCGACGACCACCTGCCCCGGAGACCCGGACCAGCAGGTGGTCGTTCTCTTTGTGACGCTACGCTCTGTGTCGATCGTCGGAGAACGCCATGGCCCTCGTCTTCAAGAACCCCGGTGACTTCGCCAAAGAGACCGCCGCCATCGCTGGCGCTGCCGCCGTCGCTGGCGCCGCCATCGGCGTCGCCGGCCTGCTCGGCGCCCCCATCGACGCCGCTGCCGGCGCCGCCGCCCTCTTCGGCGGATCCATCGCCGCCGCGATGACGCGGCCGAAGAACGCGACGACAAAGGCGTGGCTGCGCGGCGTCGTCGGCGTCGTCGGCGGCGTCATGGCCGGCCTCGGCTTCGCGGCGCTGGCGTGGCGCTTTCAGCTCGGCCTGCCCGGCGTCGCCGCTGGCGGCGCCCTCGGCGGCCTCGCGCTCGGCACGCTGCTCGGCGCCGAAGAGTCGCTGGGCAAGAACCGCGTGTCGCAGGTCAGCGGCTTGCTCGGCGCTGCCGCCGTCGGCGCTGTCGGCGCGGC
>JANNAY010000604.1:0-2406 GCA_031384945.1 Deltaproteobacteria bacterium | reverse complement strand
GCCGCCGTGGGCGTCGGCGCCCCACGTGAGCTCACCGCGCTTCTTCACTCGCTCGAGCGCGTCTTTGGGTTCTTCTTCTTCATCGGCTTCGGCGTCTTCTGCTGCTGCGGCCGCAGCGACGCCCGCGTCGACGCTGTCGTCGTCGGCCCGAACCACCGGCGCAGCGAGCGCCACCAGCAGAAGCAGGGGGATGTTCTTCACGTGCGCACCGTAGAACGTGAATTTCAGCGCACAATCCAGCACCGCAGGCGCGACGGTGACGACGTCGTCTCTGCGCTGCCGTTCGCTGCTTCGCGAGTCGAACCGCGATCACGCCTCAGAGCGACCAGCTGAGCCCGACGGTGAACGCGCGTCCCTTCACGAGCTTCTCGACGACGACACCGCCTTGTTCACGGCTGGCCGGCAGGTCGAGCAGGTTCTGCGCGCGGGCGCTGAACGCGAAGCCTCTGCCGAGCTGCTGCTTCACGACGAGGTCGAGCTGGTGAAACGGCAGCTCGACGGTGTCGGGCAGGCCGAGGGCGCCGACCTCGACGATGCGGGGGCCGAAGACGTTGTAGAGCACGGCGGCGGTGAAGCCGGCGCCAGCGTCGTCGCCACCGTCGTCGTTCGAGTCGTAGCCGAGCTGCAGGTTCATGACCCACGGCGATTGTCCCTCGAGGGCCCGCTCGCTCGAGGTCAGGGTGCCGCGTTGGTCGTCGCCGATGAAGACGCGCGAGGCGATGAGCGCCGCGTTGGCCGAGGCCCACAAGCCGCGCAGCATTGACGCGTCGACGTTGACGAATTCGCCCATGACGCTGTCGACGCCGACGCGGCCTTCGACTTCGACGCCGGCGTTGACGGCGGCGTCGACGTTGGCGGCGGTGACGGCCTGGTCGGCGCCGGCGGTGACGACGGATTCGATGGGCTTGTCGAAGTGCTTGCCAAAGACGGCGAGCGAGACGCCGTCTTTCGGCGACAGCGCCCACTCGAGCCGCAGGTCGGCGTGCACGATGCCGGTCTCTTGCAACTCAGGATTGCCGAAGCGGGCGCGGCCGCCGGCGACGTCGCTGTACAGGGCCGGGCTCAGCTCGCGCAGCTCGGGACGCACGACGGTGCGCGCCAACGCGCTCTTGAGCGTCAGGTCGTCGAGCAGCGTCCACGAGACACCGAGCGACGGCAGCACGTCGATGTTGTCGAGGTCGGCGACGACGGGGGCGGCGGCGGCGTTGAACAGCTCGAAGGTCGTGACCGACAGGCGCGATGCTTCGACGCGCACGCCGCCGCTGACGACGATGTCGGCGACCACGGCGGCTTCGGCGGCGACGAAGCCGGCGACGACGACGGCGCTGCCGTTGTGGTTGTCGGTGTTGCGGGTGGCTTCGGCGATGGTGAATGCGTCGGGGCCGATGTTCTGCGGCGAGAAGATCTCTTCGGGTGTGCGGGCGCGCAGGGTGAGGTCGCCAGCGCGTGCTCCCGTGGCGAGAAACTTGAAGCGGCGTGTGTCGACCTCGCGCACCTTGCCGGCGGCGGCGACGCCGACGTCGACGAAGCCGTCGCCGGCGTCGAGCGCGAAGGGTGTGCGCAGCGCCACCTGCGCGTCGACGCCGTGCTCGACGAGGTTCGACCACAGCATTTGGTTGCCGTCGCTGCGGTCAGACAGAACGTAGCGGGCGCGGCCGTCGCTCTCGACGACGTCGTAGCGGGTGCTGTGCAGGCCGGGCTCGTCGCGCAGCGCGAGGGCGTAGCCGAGGCGCCAGCGCAGGCCCATCGACGTCGAGAACGGCGACCACGGCAGCGCGTGGCTGCCGCTGAGCTGTTGCACGACGAGCTGGCGAAACACCGCGCGCAGGCGCGCGAGCCGCAGCGCTTCGCCGCTCTCGTCGCTGACGCCGGTGGCGATGCGGGCTTCGTTCTCGCTGTCGCGGTTCACAAACGTCACCGCCCGCAGCTCTTGCTCGGGCGCTGGCGACCACGAGAGTCCGAGCAGGCCGCCCCAAGACGCCGTCTCGGTCGTCGTCGCGATGTCGAGGGACTCGTCGACGACGACGGCGTCGCCGCTGCCCGACGTCAGCGCGCGCGTGACGCCCTGGTGCACGGCGTCCATGGCCCATGACAATGATCCGACGACGCCGACGTTGTGGCCGGCGACGTCGACGCTGCCGCCCGCGCTGGCGCCGAACGAGACGCCGGGCAGCAGCGCGCCTTCTTCTGCGCTCCAGTGGCTGGGCAGCTGTTCGCCGAGGTGCTCGAGCTCTTTCTTTGTTTGTCCTTTGCCGGTGAGCGCGTTGCCTTCGGCCAGCGGTCCGTCGCGCGAGGCGTCGACGACGGCGGCGGGCAGGGCGCGGGCGCCGTCGTCGACGGCGACGATGTCGAGGGCGCCGGCAGGCGCGCGCAGGTGTGAGGCGAAGGTGCTGCCGGGCGTGAACG
>JANNAY010000559.1:0-4391 GCA_031384945.1 Deltaproteobacteria bacterium | reverse complement strand
CGGCGTCGCCGTCGACCGCGCCGAAGCCCACGTCTCGTTCGACGACAAGGGCCAGCCCGTCGCGGCGTTCGAGATGCGGTCGACGTCGGCGCATTTGTTGGTCGAGCGCTTGATGGTCGCCGCCAACGAGGCCGTCGCCGGCTTTCTCGTCTCGCGCGGCTTGCCCGGCGTGTACCGCGTGCACGACGCCCCCGACGTCGCCGCCTCGCGCGAATTGCTCGAAGCCGCCCGCGGCTTGGGCATCGACGCCGGCTTCTCGACGAAGACGCCGATCTCGCCGTTGGCGCTGGCGGCCTTTGACGCCCAGATCACGGGCACGCCCGTCGAGCCGGCGGCGCGGGCGCTGCTGCGGCGCTTGTTGGGTCCGGCGCGCTACCAACGGCAGCCGTCGCTGCACTTCGGCCTGGCTGCGCCCCTCTACCTGCACTTCACCTCGCCCATCCGCCGCTACGCCGATCTGGTGGTGCACCGCATCCTGAAGCGGTTTCTGCGCGGCGAGCGCGAGTTCGCCGACCTCGGCAAAACCCGCGAAGCCCTCGACGCCGTCGCTGCCGTCATCGACGACGCCGCCCGCCGCGCCGCCAAGGCCGAGACCGAGCGCACGCGATCGCTGGTGGCCCGCTCGTTCGAGCGCCGCATCGGCGAGCGCGTCAGCGGCCGGGTCATCGGGCGCAAGCCCTTTGGCGCGCTGGTGCAGCTGCCCGGCATCGTCGGCGCGTTGGAGAAGGCAGAGGGCGACAAAGACGACGGCGGCCCTGCCCTCGGCGAGCTCGTCGAGTGCGTCGTCGTTGCCGTCGACACCGTGCTCGGACGCGTCGACCTCAAGAGGGCGTGATTCCTCGCACCGATCCGGGCTAGGCTGCCGGCCCTATGCAGCGCCTTGCCCTCTTCCTCGCCGTCCCTGTTGTCGCCGTCGCCACGCTTGCTGGCTGCGTCCCGATCGAGCCGAAGGCCGAGTGCGCCAAGACGGCCTTCGACTGCGATCAGAGCCTTGAACAGCCGTTCAACAGCTTCGGCGAGAACGATCAGACCTTCGGCACTGCTGGCACCTGCTGGCAGAACGAAGAGACCGCCAAGGCCTGCGTCGCCGAGTGCAACAAGTTCACCGCTGAGCAGCTGGCCCTCGGCCAGGCCGCGAAGAACAACGCCGTCATCGTCGGCTGCGGCGGCGACCTCGAGTGATCGCGCTGTTGCTGCTCGCCCTGCACCCAGGGCTGGCCGCACAGCCGGCACCGGCACCTGCGCCCGCCGCCGCCCCTGTTGGCTCGCGCGTGCTGGTGCTCGACTTTCGCGACGACGCGGCGGGCCCCGAGCTCGTGCGCAGCGTCAGAGACACCCTCGTCGTTCACCTCTCGAAGCAGCCCGGCCTGACGGTGCTCTCGAGCGAAGACCTGCGCCGCGTCGCCGACCTCGAGGCGCAGAAGCAGGCCGTCGGCTGCGACGAGCAGAGCTGCCTCGCCGAGCTGGCCGGCGCCGTCGGCGCCGAGCTCGTCGTCTTCGGCAACGTCGGCCGCCTCGGCGAGTTGATCCAGATCAACATCAGCGTGCTCGATGTCTCGCGCGCCACCATCCGTGGACGCGAGACCGTCGAAGTCTCGTCGCCGTCTTCGGTGCCGCAGCGGGTGCGCGCCGCCGCCGACTCCCTCTTCGGCGTCGCTGCCGGCGGCTCGGTCCTCGTCCCCGCCGGCGCCGTCGTGGCCGGCGTCGGCGTCGTCGGCGTCGGCGTCGGCGCGCTCATGGCCTGGCTCGACCTCGCCACCATCAAAGAGACCAACGGCAAGGGCGGCGATGGTGAAGCGAAGCGCGCCGCCAGCGACCGCTACGCCGTCGTCGACCCCGCCATCGCCGTCGTCGGCGTCGTTGTCGCCCTCGGCGGCGGCGCCCTCGTCGTCGCCGGCCTGGAGCTCGAATGAATTTGCGCCTCTTGCTCGTCGCCGCCGCTGTCGTCGCGGTGGCGTCGTGCAACCCGCCTCCCGCTGGCTGCGACGACGACAGCGACTGCTTCGGCGACGCCTCTTTCTGCGACCCGCAAGAGCACCTGTGCACGCTTCCTCCCGTCGCGCAGACAGGCGAGGGCGAAGGCGAAGGCGAAGGCGAAGGCGAAGGCGAAGGAGAAGGCGAAGGAGAAGGCGAAGGAGAAGGCGAAGGCGAAGGCGAAGGCGAAGGAGAAGGCGAAGGCGAAGGCGAAGGAGAAGGCGAAGGCGAAGGCGAAGGCGAAGGAGAAGGAGAAGCAGGCTGCGGCGGCGCGGGCGTCGTCTGCAGCGTCCGCGGCGCCTGCATCGCCGACACCTGCGTCTGCGACGACGGCTACGACGGAGACGGCGCGAGCTGCCACCGGCTGCTGTGGTCGCAGCGCTACGGCATCGTCGGGCAGTCGACGGTCGCGTTTGGAGCGGCCATCCACGGCGACACCGCGCAGGTGGTGGCGACGCAGGCCGCCGGCGACGGGCGCGACCCGGACCATTGGGCGATGACCATCGACGTGCTGACGGGCGAGCTGCTCGCCGACAAGACGATCCAGGGCGACGTGCCGATGGCCTTCGGGCGCGTGCGGGCCCTCGGCAACGACGCCATCGTCGTCAGCAACAACCCGACGGTGGCGGCGTTGCCGTCGCGCACCTACCGCCTCAAGGCCGACCTGACGATCGACATCGTGACGTCGCACGCGACGGGCGCCGTCGGCGGCAAGCTGCTCTACGATGCCGCCGTCATCGGCAACGACGTGCTCTTCGCCGGCGAGGCGTCGCAGCTGAACTACCTGGGCCGGTATTCGACGACGGGACGCGTGTTCGAGCGCGTCATCAACAACGGCACGCAGACGACCAAGCAGATCGAAGGCGTCGCCGTCGCCGACAACGGCAGCGCGCAGCGCATCTGGCTCGCCGGCGCGCGCGACACCAACACCTCATGGATCGGCGCCGTCGACGGCAACGGCAACGTGCTCGCACCGCCGATCGATCGCGGGTTTGGTGCGGCGCTGGCGGGGCTGTGGCGACAGGTGGCGGTGGTCGATCCGACGTCGCTGACCAGCGACGTCATCGTCGTCGGCAGCACCGGCGGCGCCGTGCCCGACGCCCTGGTCGCCCGCCTCAGCGGCGTCGACGGCGCCCCCCTCTGGGGACGCGTGCTCACCCGCGCCGGCAGCGACAGCGCCAACGACGTCGTCATCGTCGGCGACACCATCGTCGTCGTCGGCGCCGTCAGCGATGACGCCTTTGTCGCCGGCCTCGACGTCGACAGCGGCGACGAGCGGTTCGTCCGCCGCCTCGACGAACCCGGCTTCGACCAGGCGTGGTTCGCCCGCGCCCTCGACGACGGCACCGTCATGGTCGGTGGCGTCATCGGCGCCGACGCCGCCGGCGCCCTCGTCGGCGGCGACGCCTGGCTCTTTCTCGTCGATCCGCGGCGCGACGGCGCGATGCACCGGGGCGAGCTCTTGAGCGAGCACTTCACCCCCACGGTCGAACAAGGCAGCGCCGGCATCTCGGGCGCGCCGACGTCGACGACCACGACGGCGGCCGCCAACGTCTTCTCTGTCGTCAACGTCAGCGGCGTCGTCGGCGCCGTCCACGACGCCGCCGCCTGCGGCTCTGAATTCGCCTGCGGCGACGACCTCTGCGCCGACCTCGCCGTCGACGAAGACCACTGCGGCGCCTGCAACTACGCCGTCGTCGGCGCCCGCACCTGCGAGGGCGCGCGGCCGCGGCCGGCGTGGCTGCCGCTGCCGACGACGACGCAGCCGACCGGCGCCGTCAGCGTCGAGGGATGGACCGGCCACCACTTCTTCGTCGCCGCCGCCAACGGCCAGCGCCTCTACGACCCAGTGGCCAACCGCTGGTCGGTGGCGCCCACGCTGCCCGGCGGCGTCTCGTTCGCTTCACCCACCACGGTCTCGCTGGCCGACCGCGAGATGCTCGCTGTGTGGACGGGCAATGAGTTGATCTTATTGGACGACTCTGGAACGCCGCTCTGGCTGCGAACCAACACAGCAGGGGCGCCCAGCACTTTCAGCGGGCCCGCGATGGTCTACGACGGCGCCGCGACCCTCTTTCTCTTGGTCGGCCCGCAGAGCCCCGACGGCTTCGCCTACGACCTCGACGACGACAGTTGGAGCGCGCTGCCCTCGACACCCCCTTGCGTGCCCGGCGGCGCGCCCAACTGCACCGCCGCCGTCTTTGCCTTCGGCCAGCTGGTCATCGGCGGCGGCACCGCCGCTGGCGGATCGTGTCCGCAATACTCAACCTACGATCCCGTGGGCCAAAGTTGGACACCGCATGACGGCCTCATCAGCGTTCACATCGGTCATGGATTTGCCAGCTTCGGCAACCAGATCTTGTTGCACCACGGCCGCAGCGACGCGCTGGCCAACTGCCTCGCCGGCGACAACCTGC
>JANNAY010000471.1:0-3776 GCA_031384945.1 Deltaproteobacteria bacterium | reverse complement strand
CTCGACCGGCCAGATTTTCTTCTGCTGCTGCGCACGGCCGAAATCCGCAGCCGAAGATCAACGTGCAGCGAGGGCGCGGATGTCGGGCACTTCGAGCACGGCTTTGTCGGCGCCCACGCGTACGGCGTTGATGAGCGCGAGGCCGACGTCGCGCATCGGGCACACCTTGTCGGGGAAGACGATGCGAAAGAACGGAGAGATGGCCGAGGCGACTTTCATCGCGGTGCCGACGTTCTTCTGCCCAACAGTAGGAGTCATGAGCGCGGGCCGAAAGTTGTAGACCTTTTTGAAGGGCATCGCCGCCAGCGCGTTCTCTGTCTTGCCCTTGACGCGGGCCCACATCACCTTACCGGCGCCCGTGCCGTCGGTCGACGCGCCAGAGACGTGGCACATCGTCATCGACGGATTCTGCTCGAGCAGGACCCTCGCCACCGCGAGAGGCGTGTCGCAGGTGATGACGGTGTAGTCTGCCTCGTTCATGCCAGCCGAGGAGATGCCGGCGCAGTAGAAGCAGGCGTCGAAGCCGCGCAACTCATCTTTCACTGCATCGAGCTGGCGAAAATCTTTCACCAACATTTCTTTCAGCTTGGGATGTGCACGTCCGCCGGGCTTGCGGGCCAACGACACGACGCTCTCGACCTCGGGATGGGCGAGGCACTCGAGCAGCACGCCTTCGCCGACGAAGCCGCTGGCACCAGTCAGGATGATCTTCATGGTGGCGTGGTTCACCGCCGCCGCGCGCGCGACAACCGCGAAGCGCTCAACTGTGGCGTCTTTGTCGACGTCGCCCGCGCCGGCCTCGTCATCGGCGGCGTTGCAACGCGATCGCGGGTGGGCACGCCTGCTGCTCACCCGGCCCGCATGGACAGCTTGTTCACCCGTGAGAATTGTCAGGGCGCCGATCGCGCCACGCGCGCCGCCGTCCTCGTCGACGCTGACGCCTACTACCGCGCGCTCTACAGCACGCTGTCGCAAGCGAAGCGCGAGGTGCTGCTGCTCGGCTGGGACATCGACTCGCGCCTGTGTCTGCGCCGCGACCTCGACGACGCCGGCCGCCGCGAGGCGACGCTCGGCGTGCTCTTCGATTCGCTGGCCCGCCGCGGCGTCGAGTGCCACCTGCTCACCTGGGACTTCGTGCCCATCTACGCCTTCGAGCGCGAACCGCTCACCGCCGCGGCGCTCGACTGGACGACCCACCGCCGCCTGCGCTTCGAGCTCGACGGCGTGCACCCGCACGGCGCGTCGCACCACCAGAAGATCGTCGTCGTCGACGACAGCGTCGCCTTCTGCGGCGGCATCGACCTCTGCGGTGCCCGCTGGGACACGCCCGCGCACAAGCTCGACGATCCGCTGCGCATCGATCCGCCGCACGCGGCGCACAAGCCGTTTCACGACGTGCAGATGGTGGTCGAAGGTCCGATCGCCACGCGGCTTGGGGCGCTGTGTCGCGAGCGCTGGCGCCGGGCCACCGGCGAGAGGCTCGCGGCGCGCGCGCCGCACAAACTGCTCAGACGCGAGGTGACGAAGACAACAGCGCCGTGGCCAGAGGGCGTGGCCGCCGAATTCGTCGACGTCGATGTCGCTCTCGCTCGCACTGAGCCGCCGCTCGAAGGACGGCCCGCCGTGCGCGAGGTCGAGCAGATGTACGTCGATTTGATCGCGGCGGCGCAGGACACGATCTACTTCGAGAACCAGTACTTGACGTCGCGCGTGGTCAGCGAAGCGCTGCAGCAGCGCTTGAGCGAAGCGAACGGACCCGAGGTCGGCATCCTCGTGCCCAGCGTCTGCTCGGGATGGATGGAAGAGAACACCATGGGCGCGCGGCGCTCGGCGTTCTTGCGGGCGCTGACCGAGGCCGACAAGTTCAACCGGTGCATCGTCGTCGCGCCGCGCATCTCGGCGGCGCCGGGCACCCCGCGTCTGAACGTGCACGGCAAGGTGGCGATCATCGACGAGCGCTTCTTGCGCGTCGGCTCGGCCAACCTCAGCAACCGCTCGATGGGCCTCGACACTGAATGCGACCTCGTCATCGACGCCAGAGGCGACGCCGTCGTCGCTGCCGGCGTCAGCGGCGTGCGCGCGCGCTTGTTGAGCGAGCACCTCGATGAGAGCGTCGACGTCATCAAGGCATCACTGGCGGCGCGCGGGCTCAAGGGCACCATCGAGCACCTGTCGCGACCCGATCAGAAAGAGCGCACCGTCACCGTCGTCGAGCCCACCGATCCGGCGATCCCGGCGGCGCTGATTCCCTTGACGGTGCTCGCCGATCCCGAAGCGCCCGCCGCGATGGACCCGCTGATGGGACGCGGCCCCGCCGGCGTCGGACCGCCACGCCAACGTCTGCGCGCTGCCGTCGCCGTCGCCTTTGCCGTCGTCTTGTGCTTCGGCCTCGCCGCCCTCTGGCGCTTCTCGCCGCTGGCCGAGCTCGTGGCACCGGATCGTTTGCGCGAGACGCTGCAGCCGATCGTGCAAGGACCGAAGGGTCCGTTCGTCGGCATCGCCGTCTTCGTCATCGGCGGCATCTTCTTTTTTCCGCTCACGCTGTTGGTGCTGCAGTCGGGGCTGCTGTTCTCTCCCGTCGTCGCCGTCGGCGTCTCGATCGTCGGCTCGCTGTCCAGCGCATCGTTGTCGTTCTTCGTCGGCCGCGCTGTCGGCGGCAAGGTCGTCGCCCGCCTCATCGGGCGCGAACAACTGCGCGCCGTCGCCGCCCTCGAAGCCCGCGGCATCTGGGCCATCGCCGCCCTGCGCCTGGCGCCCGTGGCGCCGTTCACCCTCGTCAACCTCGCCGCCGGCGCGGCCCGCGTGCGCTTCTCGACGTTCATTCTCGGCACGATGATGGGAATGCTGCCGGGCATCCTCGCTCTGACGCTGATCGGCCAGGGGCTGCTCTCGCTCTTGCAGAAAAGCAGCATCGAATTCGTCGTGGTCTTCGCCGTCGCCGGCGTCGTCGCCACCGTGCTCGCCCGGTTGTTGGTGCGCCGGCACAAGCGCAAGAAGAAGACGGCGCCATCGACGGCGACCGCGGCGCCTTCGTTCGCTGTGACGGGGTAGGCGCGTGCAAGAAGGCCTCGAGGTCGCCACCTGGAACATCCACCGCTTCGTCGGTCTCGACGGGCGCAAGGATCCGCGGCGATCGTTGCAGGTCTTGCAAGAGATCGACGCCGACGTCGTCGCCCTGCAAGAGATCGAGTGCGACGGCGCTGTCGACGTGCTGCGCACGCTGCAGCACCGGGTGTTGCTCGGTCCAGCGTGCAGCAGCCGCGCTGGCTTCGGCAACTGCATCATCACGCGCCTCGAGGTTGAAGATGTCCGCGTTCACGACCTGAGTGTGCCCGGCTTTGAGCGGCGCAACGTCCTCGATGCCCGGCTGCGCCGCGGTCAGCACCGGCTGCGCGTGCTGGCGACGCACTTCGGACTTCGCCCCGGCGAACGTCGATTGCAAAGCGACCGTCTGCGGCAGCTGATCGACGACGACCTCTACGGCGGCGATGTCGACGTCACCATCGTGCTCGGCGACCTCAACGTCATCGACCGCGGCGAGCGCAGCGTCGCGCCGCTGCTGTCGCGTTTCTCGACCGCGTCGCGCGTGCGCTCGTTTCCGTCGGCGCTGCCGTTGATGCGGCTCGACCGCGTGCTCGTCGAGGCGCCCGGCGCCAGCGTCGCCGTGCGGGCGCACCGCACGCGGCTGTCACGCACGGCGTCTGATCATCTTCCTGTCATCGGCTCGCTGCGCTGGGTGACGCCCGACTGAGCATCAAGAGCAGCCGCCACCGCCG
>JANNAY010000349.1:0-4976 GCA_031384945.1 Deltaproteobacteria bacterium | reverse complement strand
CGGCGTCGAAGTCCCACAGGCGGTTGCGCGCAAAGTGGGTGAAGAAGTAGTGCTGGTAGTACTTGATCAGCTGGAACTCGGCGTTGGTGCGCGTGTCCGGACCAAAGTCGAAGACCTTGACGGTGGGCTCGGGATAAGCGCCGTAGCCGAAGCGGTAGGGCACTTCGTTCGCCGTGGGCGCCTGGCGCGTCGACGACGTGTTCCACTCCATCTTCTTGTAGGTGCGCTCGTACATCTTCTGCACGCGCTCTTCACGCGTTCCAGCGCTGAAGAGGTTGTCGGGGATGGCGCGCCAATCTTTGTAGAAGAGCTCGTCCTTGATCTGGCCCGGCTGCGTGATGCTGGGCTTCAGGTTCTCGGCGGGGAATTCTTCGATGAGCTGGCCGTAGGCGAACTTGGTGGCGGCGAAGTCATAGGGCGCGAGGCCGTTGAAGTCGGCGTTCCAGTTGCCGTGGTAGTCCATGATCGAGGAGTAGACGCCCTCGGCCTGGCGCAGGCAGTCCTGTGTGCTCATGCCACCAGACTCGAAGTCGGTGAGGCCGCCGGTGTCGGGGTTGGCGTCGATGACTTCTTGGCAGTGGTTGAGCTGGCTGATGAGTTCTTCGTCGCGGGCGCTGCCGCCGAGCTCGCCGATGGCCGTCTGGATGTCGGGGTTCAAATCCTGGAGCTCCCAGAAGAACTTGCCGTAGTTGAGGGCGTCGGTGGAGCCGGCAAAGTTGTGGAAGAGGCCGGTGTTGTGACCGACTTCGTGCAGCATGACCGCGATGAAGATGTCGCGGCGCAGGCGCAGAAAGCGCTCCGCATACGACATGTCTTTGTACGCAATTGCCTGGCCGACCATCAGGTTTTCAACCATCTCGGGCGGGTCCATCGCGCGCATGCCCATGCGGACGGCGCGCGCCTCTTTGTCACGACCCAGGTTGCGCAGCGCCGGGTTGCGGAGCGGCGAGATCTTGTTGAGCAGCGCTTCGTCAAGACCGACGGCAGCGGCCTCGGCGGGGTCAACGTTGCCGAACATGGCGACGTCGTCAGCGGTGATCAGCTTCTGCTCGATGTCGCTGCCGACGAGGCGGGACATCTTCTGGTCGCCGAATCCGGGCGAGATCTCTTTGAGCAGCTCACGGTTGCCTTCGCGGGCCTCGAACTCACGGTCCAGGTTGTCGCGCGTCTGTTGTGAGGCCTTGCGCGAGACGAGCTTGCTGTTTTCGAGCAGCTTCTTGTCCATGTAGTCCTTGATCTCGAGGCCGTAGAGCAAGTCGAGGTCGGTGGTCTCGCCGTTGATGGCCTGGACAAACTGCGCCGAGCGGGCGGCGTAGCGGTCGAGCATTGAGATGGCGACGTTGGCGGTGCCCGAGATGGTCTCGGCGGTCTGCGGGTCAGAGTACGGCGGGCCAAGGCCGAGCCAGCCGGATTGGAAGTCGCCGACGACGAGATTCATCATCGAGTAGCGGGTGTCGCCGAGGCGCTGGTACTTGAAGGCGGTGACGTCTTCGGGGGCGGCGCGGCCGACGGTGATGTCGTCCGTCGTCCAGTACTCGAGCGCCGAGCAGATGCGCTCGAGGTCAGACAGGGTCTGCGCTTCACGCGCTTGCAGCTCGGTGAAGCTCTCGCCGTTGGGCCCGAGCCCGGCGCCGGTGAGGTTCTCGATGGCGTCGTTGGCGGCGTTGTAGCGCGTCTCGACGTTGGTGATGCTGCCGTCGAAAGCGACGACTTCGTCGTTGACGACGCGGCGGGCGGCGTCGGTCTTGATCTGATCAACGAGCTCGGGGTGCGTCTTCTGCAAACCGTTGAGCACGCTCTTCACGTTGGCGACGTTGCAGTCGTTCTCTTTGAACACGAACATGCGCGGCACGTCGTTGGGGATGCCGTCGGCGATGGCGCCCGTGTATTTGGCTTCGTTGACGCGGTAGACGGTGTCGCGGAAGGCCTTGTTCCACTGGCGGGCGACTTCGGTCGAGGCCGCGAGCAGCTGCTTCGGGTGGTCGACGTTGCCGTAGTAGACGATGGCGTCGGGCTTGGGCTCACGGGCTTCGATGGGGATGAGCGAGCCGTCGGCGTGACGGTTCTTCTTCCACAGGTTGAAGCGCGAGGCGTTGAAGACCTGGCCCGACGTCACGAGGCCACGGTTCTGGTCGAAGGTGTTGCGGCCGAGCGAGCCGAAGTAGCCGAAGCGGTCATTGATCGGGATGCGGACGGCGAAGCCCTGGGCGTCGCGCACTTCGTGGCCATCTTCGTCTTCGAGCACGACGGTGGGGGGCATCGGCAGGGGCTCGTAGTCCGACTTCGGCACCTTCATGAACGAGTGGCGGATGTCGATGATGGCGGACGAGAAGTCACCAGACATCGCGATGCCGTAGTAGCCGACGAGACCGAGGATGTCGGGGGCGACCTCATGGCGGGTCGTGACCTCGAAGTAGTCAGGCTCGAAGCGCCAGCGCTTCGGCGCGCCCGGGTCTTGGGCGGACTGGATGAGGAAGCGACCCTGGCCGGTGCCGATGCACGGGCCACCGCAGTAGCCGGGCTCTTCGAGGTTGATGTGGAACTTGTAGGTCGACACCTGGTTGTTGGCCCACGACACGCGCATGAAGGCGCGGTCGAACCACAGGCGATCGCGGTTCTCGACGATCTGGTTGCTCTGCTCACCCGAGGTCGGGTCGAACTCGCGGCGAATGTCGAAGTGGTCGGTGATCGGGAAGATGGCGACGGCCTGGCCCTTGTAGAGCTCATCGGCACCAGGAAGCTGTTCGAGCTCGGAGCCGGGGGCCTCGGCGTAGGTACGCCAGCCAATGAGGAAGTTCTCGGTCACTTCCCAACGAATCTTCTCGAGCATCAACCAGTCGCCGTCGGCGATGGAGATCCAGCCGTGCTCAGGAGGCGCGTCGACGACGGTGGAGCGGAGGTACCACTCGCTGTCGGCGCTGAAGTACTCCTTCGTCCAGTACGGGTCGACGACGCGGACGATATCTTCGTTGCGGTACGAGCAGCCGAACACGCCGGTGAGGGCTGTGACGGCGACCAACAGAGACAAGCTGCGCATGCTGTTGCTCCAGAAAGTGTGTGAAGTCGCGGAATTCGCTGAAGTCATTGGTGGGCGGCTCAGATGCCGATGGTGACGTCGAGCGAGACGCCGGAAGCGTTGTTGGCGGGGAAGTAGAAGTCCCAGACTGGGAAGCGCGGGACCTGCGACCCGTCGGGGTTGATCTGGAACGGCGTGTTCTCAGAGCCGGCGCTCAGCGAGAGCTGCAAGGGAAAATCGACGGGGACGGTGTAGCTGTAGCCGACGCTGCCGCCGGTGCTCTCGCTGAAGTTTTGGCCCGAAGCGAACTGCGAGCTGAGCTCAGGCTTGGTGCTGAGCGGTCGCACGAACGAGTGCGTCCAGCCGAGGCTGAGCGAGACGCTGTGCGCGCCGTCGGTCGACGACCAGGCGCCCGTCAGGCCCTGGTTGATCGAGAAGAGGCGCTGGCGACCTGGCAAGGCGCAATCGCCATTGTCGAGCACCTGCACCTCACGAGCGGGGATGAAGGTCGGCAGGTCTTGAAAGCCGTTGACGGGGTCGCCGAGGGGGCGGGGCGTGCCGTACTCTTGAAAGTCGCTGCACGGCATGGTCGCGGCGACCTGCGAGTAGATCGTGCTGCGCACCGATGGGGCGTAGCTGACGAAGAAGCTGCCGATGGCACTGTCGGGGCTGCTCCAGTTGAGCGGCGCTGCTACGCCGAGGCTGGTGATGACGTTGTTTTGGCGCGAGCCAATGGAGAGCGGCGCTGACGCGTTGAACGAGAGATTGGCAGCGATGCCGGTGAACTCTTCGACATAGAGGCGCGGCAGCACGAAACGCACGCTCGCGTCGCTGACACGCAGCTGGCGCGCGTAGACGCCGCTGTCGCTGCTGGCGAGCAGCCAGTTGCCCATGCTGAAGTTGATGCCGCCGCTGACGACCATCATCGGCAGGCCCTCGATCTTGGGGACGCGGATGTTGGGCGCGAGCGAGAGCACCGTGCTGAACTGTGGCTGGGATTGGTAGCCCGGGGCGAGCACGCCGTTGCCGAGCGAGTTCGACAGGTTCACCTGCATGCCGAGCGGGAACGTCGAGGCGGACTGCATCAAGCCCGTCGGGTTGAGCCGCGCGTTCACAGCCGTCGTCGGCGCGGCGGCCGCGGGAACAGCCACCGCTGCTGCCGGAGCCGGAGCCGCGGAAGCAGGCGCGGTTGTCGCCGGTTGGACCGGGGCTTCTTGTGCGACCGCCGCACTGGCGGCAACCACGAGCAGGAGCGGAGAGAACCGGAGCATCCAGACCTCGAAACGTGAAGTGAGATGTGCGCCTATGGCACACCCCAACACAGATGGCGACACTCAAAAGCAGTGCCCGTGCCATCCGTTTCGCCCCATTGGGGCGCATTGGGATGCGGTTTCTGCTCGCGATCTGTGCGCGATCAACTTGACTCGGCGCGTTGTTCGGTCAGCCGTCACTCGGCTAACGGTGCGCACAAAGAAAAACGCGCCTCGTCGGCGCGTTCTTCGTTGGTGGCACCAGGCGTCACTGCCTGGTTGGACTCACCAGCGGTAGTGGGCGAAGGCCTTGTTGGCTTCGGCCATGCGGTGCGTGTCTTCGCGCTTCTTGACGGCGCCACCACGACCCGCAGCGGCGTCGAGGATCTCGTTGGCCATGCGCTCCATCATCGTGCGCTCGCCGCGCTCGCGGGCGGCGTCGCGGATCCAGCGGAGGCCCAAGGCCACGCGGCGCTCGGGACGAACTTCGACCGGAACCTGGAAGTTGGCGCCACCGACGCGGCGAGACTTCACTTCGACGGCCGGCTTCACGTTGTCGAGGGCGCGCTTGAAGATCTTGAGGGCTTCTTCTTTGGCGCGCTCTTCGGCGAGGGCGAAGGCTGAGTAGACGACGCTTTCGCCGACGGCTTTTTTGCCGTCGTACATGACGACGTTGATGAACTTGGTGACAAGGCGATCCTGGTACTTGG
>JANNAY010000332.1:0-5843 GCA_031384945.1 Deltaproteobacteria bacterium | reverse complement strand
GATCTTGGGCAGGCCTTCGGCGCCCATGACGACGTTGAGGGTGCCGACTTTCTCGAAGAGCTCTTTGTAGGCCTCGAGCTCTTTCAAGCGCAGCAACACCGGGTTCTCGTCGAGGATCTTCGCCGTCTGCGCCATCGAACGCACCGCCGCGGTCTCTTCACGGCGCAGGATGACGTTGGCCTCGGCGGTCTTCTGCGCCTCGATGACCTTGTTGAGCAGCGTCTTCATGTCGCCCGGCAAGATGATGTCTTTCACACCAAACCCGAGCAGCTCGAGGCCGAGGTCTTTCGCCTTCTGCACCGCCAGCGGCCGCACGTTGTCGTCGAGGATCGCCCGATCACCGAGGATCTCGTCGAGGGTGTGGCGCGCCACCTGGTCGCGCAGACCCAGCTGCACCGCCAGATACAGAATCTCATCCGCGCTCTTGCTGGCGGTCACCAGCGTCTTCACGTCGACGACGCGGTAGGTCAGCGAGGTGTTGAGCCGCAGGGTCACCTTGTCTTTGCTCAAGATGTCTTGCCCCTGCACGGTGACGACGCGCTCGCGCAGATCGATGGCCACCATCGAGATCTGGTGCTCGACGGTGAAGGCCGCGTGGCGGCCCGGCGGCAAGACGCCGTCAAAGGCGCCGTCGTTGAAGCGCACGCCCATGGCACCCTCGGGCACCGTGGTCTCCGTGTACTCCTGCGCCGTCAGCAGCGCCTTCAACTCCGGCGACAGCGGCGCCGTCGTTGTGCCGCTGACGTCCATGAGGGCGACGCTGGTGTCGGCGTGTTTCCACAGCGTGTGCACACCCGGCGCGAGCGCGCGCACCGGCTTCTTTCGACGGCTGACGATGCCGCGCTGGGTCTGCGCCACCTCGACGGTCTCGAGCTCGGCCGACAACAGCGACGCGTGCGCCGGCGGCACCTCGACGACGATCTGCTTCGTGTCGTAGCGAACGACGGCGGTGCTCTTCGTGTTCCAAAAGCCGTGACGGCCCGGCTGCAAAACGCGCACCGCGATGCTGTCGACGACGAGCACGACGCGTTCTTCTTCGCCGACGTCAAAGACTTTCATGTCTTCGCCGAGCAGCTGCTGCACCTGCGTACTCATCTTCGACAGCGCGATGCTCGACTCACTCACGTCGAAACGATCGACGCGCGGCGATTTCACCGTCCACAGCACGTGGCGACCCGGTGGCAGGCGACGCACCGGCACCTCGCGCTCGAACAGCACCCCGCGCTCGTTCTCACCGATGTCGACCGTCGTCACTTCGGCGCCGAGGGCCTGCACCAACGCCGTCGCCGGATCGCCGAGCGGCGTGTTGAGCGGGTAGAGCTTCACCGTGCCATCGCGCCAGAACGACACCGAATGCGCGCCGGGCAACAGCACGCGCACCGGCACACCATTGTCGAACAAGACGCCGCGCTCGTCGAGACCGACCAGAAATGATTTGCCGAACGCCATGACGCACCACCTGACAGAGAAAAAAGAGAACGAAGAGAGGGTTCGTCAGACGCCTTCGTGGAAGGGCGCGGCCTCGGCTTTCGCTCTGGCGTTGCCCTCGAACCCCGAGCCGTGACCGTCGACGTGACGGCGGAGAGTGCGGCGCGGGCCACGGCGCCTCGAGGTCGGTTGCCGGCAGGCGCAAGCGAGCTGTTGGCAGTCGTGGATGGCGTCGGCTGTCCGTCGACCGTGAGCGGTCACCGCAAGAGCCATCGTCGTCGTCCGTCGCTCCCTCCCTCCGTTCCCGGCTTAGAAGCCGGATGCTCTACCGCTGAGCTACGGCGTTGCCGCCGACGGGATTCGAACCCGCGACCCTCCGGTAAATTGCTCTCGGCACCTGCGATCAACGCGAAACGTCGTCGTGAAAATCCATGCGGCAGAGCCTGTGGACCCACGCGAACCGTCACTCCCGCAGTCACCTCCAGCGCGACCCTTCTAGCGCGGCGCTGGTTCCGTGACGACGATCCTCGCGATAGGCAGCGTGATGGTCGCCTCCTTCTTCTTCGCCTACGCCGTCTTCGCCGCCGCCGCCGACCCCGTCTGCGACGCACCTGGCGGCATGGCCTGCGTCAACGCCGGCAGCGTCGCCGTCGGTGAAGGTGACGACGCCCGCACCGTCGACGTCGCCGCCTTCTACGTCGACAGCCGCGCCGTCTCCGTCGACGACACCGCCGCCTGCGTCAAAGCCGGCACCTGCACAGCGGTGAAACGGCCAAAAGACGGCAAGCTTCGTGTGGATTGGAACGAGGCCGACCGCGTCTGCGCCTTCTTCGGCAAGCGCCTGCCGTCAGAGGCCGAGTGGACGGCCGCCCACGTCGACAACGCGGAGGATGAGTGGACGGCGACGTGGTTCGTCAAGCCGAAGTCGTGCACCGAAAAATCTGCCCCGATCCCGCAGGCTTCCAAAGTCACGCAGATGCCCCCTGCCCTGTGCGGCAAGATCGATCCCCTCGACGCCTGCGACGGCGCCGTCTTGTGCGGCACGCTGTCAGACCGCGTCACCAAGTCGTCGTCGAAGCCGGCGGCCCGCGCCCGCGGCATCGCCAACGCCGCCGCCGGCGCTGTCGCCCGGTCCTTCCGCTGCGTGTCGTCGACGGCGAATTTGCCGACGTACCCGTCGAAGTGGACGTCGAAGCCGAAGACGCCGCCGCCGGAGCTGTCGGCGCCGACGGCAGAGCAACAGAAGCTCTTCGCCAACGTCACGCCCGACGTGCTCGAGGTGCCGCCCTGCGAAAAGGCCGGGCGCTCGTTCATCGACTGCCGCGACCCGCGCAGCTACCTGAAGACCAACGAGCCCCACCTCGACGTCGTCGTTCCCTACGTCTTGAACCAGGGCGGCGGCTACACCGGCGTCGCGTCTGACCAGAACTACACGCTCATCGCCCTGGCGCGCTCACAGTGGGCGTGGCTCTTCGACTACGACGCCAACGTCGTCACCTGGCACCACGTCTTGCTCGCCCTCATCAGCGCCAGCCCCGACCGCAACGCCTTCGTCGCTGCCTTTGCCAACGTCAAAGACAAAGCCGTCATCGCCTCCATCGAAGAAGCCGCCGTCGGACTCGGCGAAGACCCCAAAGCCCTCGTGGCCTTTTTTCGCGCCTCGGGGCCGCCGCTTCACCGGTACTATGAGAAGCAGCTTTCCCAAGAGTTCACATGGTTGGGATCCGACGCCCACTACGCGTGGATCAAGACCATGGTGGCGCAGAAGCGAAACATCGCCATTCGCGGCAACATGCTCGACAAGAACGCCATGACCAGCATCGGCGCGGCCTGCAAGGCGCTCGGTGTTCCGATGCGCATCTACTACCCATCGAATGCCCCCGAGTTCTGGGTATTCTCTGACCAGTACCGCGCCAACGTTGCGGCGCTTCCGTTCGACGATGAAACGATTGTTGTGCAAACCATCTCTGGACTGAAGAGCGGCTTCAACCAGCAGGGGTACTGGCACTACAACATCCAATGGGGCCGCGAGCAGCAGCAGCTTCTGGCCCTGCCCGGCTACACGCGCTTGAAGCAGCTGCTGCACCACCGCATCCGCGGCGAGAGCGGCGACATCACGCTCTCCGGCCTGCCGGCCCGCTGAAGCCGCCCGGGCCCTCCTTGAAGGCCCCCTGGCCCCCCGAAACCGGGGGGAAGTCGAGCCCCGTGACGTCGTCGAGGGCTCGGCATTCGATGATGCATCGTCAACCGCGACTTCCCCCCGGTTTCGGGGGGCCAGGGGGGCCTTCTCAAAAGAGCGGTTCACAGCTGCACCCCCAACACGCGGTCGAGGACGACGGCGGCGCCTTCTTCTTCAGTGGTGGGTTCGGCGTGGTCGGCGACGACGAAGCCGCCGTTGTCGTAGGGCCAGATGCCGAGGGCCAACAACGCGGCCATGCGGTTCTCAGCGGGGGTCGCGAACGACGAGGCCTCGCCCAGAGAGTCGATGGCGCCGGAGATGGTGCGGCCGGGGACCGGTCCACCCATCATCGCGGTGACGTAGCCGTAGGGGTGGTGGTTGCGTCCGCCGGTCGCCTCTTGCAGCGTCGGCGTGCGACCAAACTCTGTATTCAAGATCACGAGGGTCTTCTCCAAATCGATCTTGCGTGGATCCTGCTCGCCGGGGGCGTTCACCACCTGCGCGAGGGAGCGCCAGAGGTTGGTGAAGTTGCGGGCCGTGATCAGGGTCTGGTCGGTGTGGGTGTCGTAGCCGCCGCCGCCCGAGCTGACCGTCAAGCCACTGTCGACGACGCAGACGTAGCGGGCCTTCTCTTGCGCCGTCGTGAGCAAATGGGCCGCGAGCTTGAGGCTTTGATCAGGAATGTTGTCGACGCTGCCCGATGAACAAAGATCACCTGGAACGGCGGCGAACAGCGACGGATCGAGGGTCTCGCGGATGGCGTCGACGTCGGTGAGCGCCCGGGCGGCGACGGCGAGCTCGTTGAAGCGCGGCGCGCGCAACGGGTCGCCAGCGCCGCCGAAGCGCAGCTTGTTGCGGTAGCGGGCGACGGCAACGTCGACGAGGGCGTCATGGCGGTCGCGTTGATCGGCGACGCCGTTTCTCACCAGCAGCTGCTCGAGCCGCGCCGCCGCGTCGACGTTGATGCGCAGTGGACGGGCCGCACCAGGGTGCAGTCCCGTCGCCACGAACGCCGCGATGTTGTCGCTCGGCACAGCGGCGGCGCTCTGCAGCACGTAGCTGTAGGGCGTCTTGCGGATGACGCCCGCCTCGGCGTCGACGTCGGCGAAGTGGCGCTGCAGGTGCGCGCCGAGTCCGGCCATCGCGGGCTGTCCGACCTTCTTGCCGGTGAGCGCGTAGGGCACGGCGGCCTCGTGCGGCAAGAGGTCGTGCCGCTGCACGACGAGCCGCAGCCGATCGACGAGGTCGGCGCGCTCGCGCAGCGCAAAGGCGAAGGGTCCGGTGTTGACCTCGTTGCCCAGTTCGTCGTTTGCAAAGAAGTCGAATTGGGCGTCGGCCGAGAGGCCGCAGGCTTCGAGGGCGGCTTCGTTGCTGCGGTCGCTGGCGACGACGCCGTCTCGGTACTGGTACCAAAAGCTGTCGTTGTCGCGGCCGTAGTCGGGCACGAAGTACAGCGTCTCCCACGGCGACAAACCGCCGTAGAGGTAGATCTCGAGCACGCTCTCGACGCGCTGGTTCTCGGGCAACAACAGCGACCGGGCCCGATCGGGAAACGTGCCGAACGGCGCTGCCCGCGATGACGACGAAGCCAACATCAGCGACGCCGACGCCAGCAGCGACGACGACAGAAACGAGCGACGCTTCATCATTTCAAAAACTCCAGAAACCGACGGCGGCGCGACGAGCCGAGCAAGGCGATGAGCGCGATGAACAAGGGCGGTGAGGCCGACGCGCAGTGCGAGGGCGTTGTGATGACGACATCGTCGTCGTCGTTGCCGTCGCCGCAGCCGTTGTCGTCGCAGACCTCGGCCTCGCCTTCGCGGGCGACCTCGCCTTCGCCTTCGCCGACGACGTCGCCCTCGCCTTCGCCCTCGGCGACGACGTGGGAGAGGACGACGACGTCGCTGCAGGCCTCGTTGCCGCGGCGGTCGACGGCGCAGACGACGACGCTGGCGTCGCCGGGCAAGACGCCGGTCTGCCAGTAGCGCTCGCCGGCGCGCGCCAAGACGGCAGTGCGGTTGCCATCGGCCGAGGCGCCGGTGAACGAGGCGGTGACGTCGAGGTCGACGTCGCGGACGGGGCTGACGTGGTCCCAGGCGCGCACGAGCAGGCGCCGGCGGGCGCGGTCGACGCGCGGCGCGGACAGGGTCGGCGCCAGCGTGTCGACGACGACGTCGCGGCCTTCGTAGACGAGGTCGTCGAATTCGCTCTCGCCTTGGCCCATGACGAGGTCGAG
>JANNAY010000308.1:0-3225 GCA_031384945.1 Deltaproteobacteria bacterium | reverse complement strand
GTCGTCGTCGTCGTCGTCGTCGTCGTCGTCGTCGCGAGGCCGAGGGCGTCTTCGATGGTGGGCCGCAGGTCGGCGTGCGTGACAGTGCCCTTCGCCGCTGCGCCGAGGCGGGGCGCGCGGCGGCCGAAGACGCCGACAAAGACGTCGCGGCCGCTGTCTTCGTCGCCGTGACGACGCCAGTTCGCGTTGCGTCCGTGGTCGGTGCTGACGATGAGGGTCGTGTCTTTCCAAACGTCGCGGGCTTTGAGTTCTTTGACGAGGTCGCCGATGCGGGCGTCGGCGTAGACGAGGGCTGTGCGGTAGCCGTCTTCGTGTCCTTCGTGGGCCCACTCGTCGGTGTCGAGCAGCGAGATGACGAGCAGCCGCGGGTCGTGCGTGCGCAGGTGCTCCATCGCCTTTGCCCACGTCGCGCTGTCCCACCGCGCGTTGTCCCAGGGCGGTCCGACCTCGGCCTTGCCCCACGCGGGGATGTCACTGTGCAGGCGCTTGGCGTCGACGGCGACAGCGTTGCCGAGGCCGGCCCATGAGCAAAAGACGGCAGCGTCGTTGGTGGCGTCGGCGGAGACGAAGCGATCGATGAAGGTCTGTTGCGTGACGTTCGGGCACTTGTTGTCTTCGCAGGATGTTTGCAGTCCTGTGAAGATGCTCTGGTAGCCCGGAAGACTGTACGGCACCTTGCTGATGGTGCGGGCGCTGCTGCCCTTCGCCTTGTTGCCCCACAAAGCACCCTCGGCCGCCGCCAGCTTCTGCAGCTGCGGCATCGCCGGCTTCTGTGTCTGCCGCTGCGTCGTCGCGTGAAACTTCGACCCGTCGGCGTCAAAGACGTCTTGCCAGCGCACGCCATCGACCAGCACCAGCACGACGCGGCCCGGCGGCGCGGGCGCAGCGGAGAGCGCGAGGGCGACGGCCAAGGCAGCGAGTGTCACAGCTTCACCATGACAATAAAACCAACAGCACGACGCTTTTGTTCCTGACTCATCCGCCGGTCAAGATGGCTTTCACAGCGCCGTAGTCTTCGTCGTGCACGCTGCCGGTGCGCACGCAGCGCAGCTTGCCGCTGCCGTCGACGAGGGCATGCACGGGGATGGGGGCGCCCTTGTCGACGCCGAGGCTCTCGAGCACGGCGGGCAGATCGTTGGCGCCGCCCTTGAGCCAGCGCACGGTGCCCGGCATGTTGGTCTTCTTCATCCAGCCGGTGAGGGCGGCTTCGTCGTCGTCGACGGAGTAGAGGTCGAGGTCGAGGGCGACGCCGTCTTTCTTCAGCGACTGGTGCCACTTGCCGAGCAGGCCGATCTCTTCGATGCACGGGCGGCACCAGGTGGCCCACAGGTTCACCCAGCGCCACGCGCCCATCGGTTTGCCGGGTACGGGCTGTTGGTAACCGGGGATCGGCTTCTCGACGGGCACCGTGAAGACCTTCGCGCCTTCGCCCGCCGGCCACGAGACTTCGCAGAACGACTTGGTCGCCTGCGCGCTGTTCGAGACGCGTTTGACGCCATCAAAGCGCGAGGGCGGCGGACCAGCGGGCTTGTCGTCTGAGCAGCCGGTGCTGGCGCCAGCGACGACGACGACGAAAGAGGCGACAAAGAAGAACCGTGAGGCGCGCATGGCGGCATCATCGACGAAGACGTCGTCGTTTGCTACCTCGACGACGTCGTCACCGTCGCCGCAGGAGCTGCCCATGTCGATGTCCGCGCAAGAAATTGTCGAGAAGTGCAAGCAGTACACGATGTACTCGTGGTCCAAGGGCGACGACGTCGATCCCATCCCGTTTGTGCGCGGCGAGCGCGTCTGGCTGTGGGACGCGAACGGCAAGCGCTACCTCGATTGGAACAGCCAGGCGATGAGCGTTCACGTCGGCCACGGCCACCCGAAGATCATCAAGGCAATTCAGAAGCAGGCCGAGCAGCTGCTCTACGTCTACGCTGGCGCCGCCCATGAGGGCCGTGCCCGCCTCGGCGAGAAGCTCGCGTCGTTGATGCCCGGCCACTTGAACACCAGCTTCTTCACCCTCGGCGGTGGCGAGGCCAACGAGAACGCCGTGCGCGCGGCGCGGGGCGTGACCGGACGTCAGAAGATTCTTGTGCGGGCGCGCAGCTACCACGGCGCCACCGCCCTCGCGATCAACATGACGGGCGACAACCGTCGCTGGGCCAACGAGCCCGGACCGCCCGGCATCGTGCGCGTGCTCGATCCGCATCCCTACAATTTCTCGTTCGGCAACACCGACGAAGAAATCAAAAATAATCACCTCAGTTATCTCGATGAAATCATCACCAACGAGGGCGGCCAGAACATCGCGGCGATGGTCATCGAGACCGTCACCGGCACCAACGGCGTGCTGCCGCCGCCGCCGGGCTATCTCGCGGGGCTGAAGCAGCTGCTCGACAAGTCTGGCATTTTGCTGATCTGCGACGAGGTCATGTCTGGCTTCGGCCGCACCGGCAAGATGTTCGCCTTCGAGCACGGCGGCATCGTTCCCGACATGATCACCATGGCGAAGGGCCTCACCTCGTCGTCGCTGCCGCTGGGCGCAGTCGGCCTGTCAGACCGCGTTGCTCAGCACTACAAGAAGAACGTCTTCTACGGCGGTCATACTTACAACAGTCATCCGATGTGCATCGCGGCGGCGCTGGCCAACCTCGAGGTCATCGAAGAAGAGGGTCTCGTTGAAAACGCCCGCAAGCTCGAGCCCGTCATGCTTGAAGAGATGGCGCGCTTGCAGAAGAAGCACCCGTCGATGAAGGCCGGCCGCGCCATACCTCTTCGGCATGATCGACCTGCAGAAGAACGCCAAGGGTGAACCGCTGGCGCCGTATGCGGCGTCGTCGCCGGTGATGGGTCAGCTCGGCAAGTTCTTCCGCGAGGCGGGCCTCTTCACCTTCATGAAGACCTCGAACTTCACCTGCATCCCACCCCTGTGCATCACCGAGGCTGAGCTGCGCGAGGGCTTCGCCATCGTCGACAAGGGCCTCGACGTCGTCGACCGCGCCTTCGAAGGCTGACGTTTCGCTCATTTCGAAGAACGAAGAAGTGGGCAATGTTGGCCCACTTTCTCGTTTCTGACTTTGTCGAACTGAAGCTGGCAGCAGCAAGAAGGCGTCTTAGAAGATGCACTTTCCATTGATGGGCACGCAGGGCTCGAACAACACACGCTGGTTGATCTCGACCGGCGCTTCGGCCGTGAACGCCGGCAGCTTCCAGCTCTTGAACGACTCGAGCGCG
>JANNAY010000280.1:0-5687 GCA_031384945.1 Deltaproteobacteria bacterium | reverse complement strand
CCCGTCGGTGAACATTCCATCGTGCGCCTGCGTGCCCGGTGTCGATGCCAGCAGCGCGCCGTCGCCGACGCCGACGCTCTTCACCGACTGGATCGACGCGAGCGCTCCTGACAGGCGGGCGCTCAGGCGGCGGTCCCACTGGGTGTGCGAGCCGAGGCCGATGGGCACGCCGCTGGCGACGACGACGAAGCTGCCGCCCAGCGTCTCGCCCTTCTTGGCCGCATCATCGATCAGCGCGATCATCGCGGCGCTCGCCTCCGCCGACAGCGCGCGCACCGGATCGCGATCCGCTGCCGACGACGACGGCGACACAGACGACGCAGACGAAGACAGCGACGCCGACGACCTCACGTTGCCGATCTGGATCACGTGCGAGCCGACGACGACGCCGACCTCTTGCAACAGGGCGCGGGCGACGACCGAGAGGGCCACGCGCATCGCGGTCTCTCGGGCCGAGGCGCGCTCGAGGATGTCGCGCACGTCGTCGAGGTCGTACTTGGCGAGCCCCGCGGCGTCGGCATGACCCGGCCGTGGAACCGTCTTGGCATCAACAGGATGTTCAACAGGCCACGGCGACATCGTCTGCGCCCACTTCGCCGCTTCGTGGTTGGCGATGCGCAGCGCGATGGGAGCGCCGGTGGTCTTGCCGTAGCGGACGCCGCCGCAGACCTCGACGACGTCTTCTTCGAGCTGCTGGCGCGGCGAACGGCCGTGGCCGTGGCGACGTCGTTTCATCTGCAGCGCGAAGTCGTCGATCGAGAGCGGGATGCCCGCCGGCACACCGTCGAGGATGCCGGTGAGGGCAGCGCCGTGGCTCTCTCCAGCAGTCAGCAAGCGGAGACGCGTGAGCATTCTGGGGTCTCTCGCGCTGGCAGGCGAAGCACAAGCGCAGCACCGGGCAAATCGCCGCGCGCCACGACGTCACCCGTGAACGTGCGCCCCTGGGCCTCGGTCCCTGAGCGGCGCGAGCGGATCGACAACCCGCATTGTGAAATGCGTTTCGCGAAACCGGCCCCGGTGCCACAAAGCAGCATGCTCGTTCGCCGCTCCGCCCTCGCCTGCATCGTCGTCGTCACGGCCGTCGCCAGCACCGTCGGGGCGGGCGGCTGCTTCTCGCTCGATCGCAGCCAAGAGCTGGTGCCCGGCGGCGTGGTCGGCCGCTGCGTCGACCTCGACGGACGCCCCGTCGCGACGAACATCCGCCTCGACGGCAGCGCGCTGCACATCAAGAGCGACGACGAAGGGCGCTTCGTGCTCGCCGGCCTGCAAGCCGGCACGTGGCCGTTGGCGTTCGCGTTCGACGGCGACGGCGACGGCGGCAGCGAGCTCGCCGCGCACCGCGCCGTCACCATCACCAAGCTCGACGACGGCACGCTGTCGAGCGTGCTGCTCGGCGACGTGACGATGGAAGGCACCATCGCCATCAGCGGCCGCGCGGTCGACGACGGCGGCGCCCCCGTCGCTGGCGTCAGCGTCGTCGTCACCCGCAGCGTCGACCAGCTCGAAGGCGGCGGCGGCGCCGAGCCCCGCGAGCTTGGCGTCGAGAACGCCGCTGGCGCTGACGACGAAGGCCGCTTCCTCGTGCCCGATGTCGCCGTCGGCAAGCTGCACGTCACCGCCGTCGGCAGCGGCTTCGCCAGCGCCCCCTTCGATGTCGACAGCCGCTTCGACGTCGACGTCGGCGACCTCGCCCTCGAAGGCCCCGGCGAACGCGCCGTCGACGTCGTCATCGTCGGCGCTGGCGGCGACGTCGCCGTCAACGTCTTCGCCCGCGGCGGCGACCGCGGCGACGCACCCGTGTTTGCCCAGAGCGGCGTGGCGACGTTGACGGTGCCCTACGGCCTCTACGACGTGTTCGCCGACGACGGCAGCAAACAGGGCACGCTGCTCGACCGCCTCGCCGCTCCCGGCCAAGGCAACCTCACGTGGGGCAACCTGCTCGTCGTCGAGGGCGACCCCTGCGACGCCTCGCGCAACGACCTCACCGACCGCGACGGCGACGGCGCGCAAGGGCTGCCGCCGCCCAGCGGTTTCGCCGATCCCCTGTGGGTCAGCTGCACCGCCGACTGCAGGGGCGCCTTCGGCGACCAAAGCGCCGCCTGCGACGTCGACGGCGTCAGCTACGACTGCGACGACGACGGCGACGGACAGCCCGACGTCACCGAACCCACCGCCTGCCTCGACGTCTGCGCCGGCGGCGACCACGACGGCGACGGCATCTGCGACCGCGCCGACACCTACCCGCTGTGCGCCGGCGTGTGCCCGGCTGGCGAGAGCCCGTTCTCGCCGCCGCCGCCGTTGTTCGAAGGCGAAGAAGGCGAAGGCGAAGGCGAAGGCGAAGAAGGCGAAGGCGAAGGCGAAGGCGGCGACGTCGGCGGCGAAGACGACCCCGGCGTCCTCGTCGTGCCCGGCGTCGTCGCCGTCGACCTCGCAGGCGGCAGCGACATCGACTGCTACGCGTTTTCGTCGAACGACCCGAAAGAGCTCGTGCTGCGCGTCGACGACGGCAACGGCTGCGCGACCAACGACGTCAAGCTGCGCCTGCTCGACGGCGCCGGCGCGGTCATCGCCGCCGACGACGACAGCTTCGCCAAATGCCCCGTCATCGACCGCTTCCTCGTCTCTGGCGCGTACCGCGTCTGCGTCGAAGCCACCGACGCAACCGGCGTCAACGCCCTCGCCGTCGACCTCGACGCCGTCTTTGGCGACATCGGCGGCGCCAGCGCCCCGCTGGCCGCGGTGCTGCCCGTCAACGTCGAGCTCGACATGACGTTCAACCCCGACGAAGACTGCCTCGCTGTGCCCCTCGTCACGGGCGAGCATCTCAGCGCCATCGTCGGCGCTCTCGTCGGACAGGGCGCCAACCCTGCCCTCACGCTGCGCGACAGCGGCGGCGCTGCGCTCGGCACGCCGTCAACCGGCGTCTTCGGCAACCCGCGCGTGCACTTCACCGCCGCCAGCGACGTCGACGCCCGCGTCTGCCTGCAGAAGTCGAACGCGAACCAGCTGACGCTGCCGACCCTCGAGATCGCCACCGACGCCATCGGCGGACCGGAAGCGCCGTCGACGGTGACACCGTCGATCGCCCGCATCGACAGCGCTGGCGACGTCGACTGCTTTCGCATCACCCCGCCCGCGGGCCAGGGCGTGGTGCGCGTGCTGTCGAACGACGTGAGCTGCTTCAGCACCGGCTTGCGCACCAGCGCCAACAACGTCGTCGCCGACGCCTTCGAGAGCGACCTCTACTTCTACGGACAAAACGCCTGCACGCGCAGCTTCATCAGCACCGACGGCAGCCCCATCGACGTGTGCGTGCAGCAGCGCTCGGTGGCCCTCGGCGCGTTCGCTCAGGGCGACTACGCCGTCGCCCTCGACGTCGACGACAACGGACCAGCGGCCCCCGCCGCCATCGGCACAGCACCCGGCGCGGCGCCGGTCTCGCTCACGCCCTTCGATCGCGACTGCTTCACCTTCGACGTCGCTGCCTCTGGCGACTTCATCGTCCGCGTCGTCGACGACGACCTCGCCTGCAGCGACGGCGGCGTCGCGCTGTCGCTGTCGACCCCGACGGGCGAGCGCTTCAGCGTCGGCGGCTTCGCCTCGTGCGTTGGCATCGGCGAGCCGCTGAACCCCGGGCGCCACACGGTCTGCACCGAGCTGCAGCCGGGCGTCGCCGCCAAAGACTTCGAGCTGCAGGTGCTGCGCGACGCCGACGGCGGCGCGCTGGCGCCGTCTTTGACCTTGCTGCCGGGGGGCAGCGTCGACCTCGACCTCGACGTGCTGGGCGAGCTCGAGTGCGCGACCATCAACGTCGCCACCACCACCAGCGTCGTCATCGACAACGGCTTCACCAACAGCACGCTCACCCTGCGCGACGTCGACGGCGTCGTGTTTCGCGCGCCCGACTTCTTCAACTTGTTCGACAACAACGCCATCGAACAGCTGCTCGCGCCGGGCAGCTACCGGGCCTGCGTCACCGGCGGCAACGGCGTGCCGGTCGGACCGATCACCGTGCGCCGCGCCGACGACAACGACGCCGGCCTGCAGCGTCCGTCGTCGGTGGTGTTTGGCGCCAGCACGCCCATCGTGCTCGCCGCCCCCGACCTCGACTGCTTCGCCTTCGACACCGCCAACAACAGCGAGAACGTCGTCACCTTTGTCCCCGAGGGCGGCTGCGACGCCAACTTCGACAACGTCGTCGTCAACGTCGTGCACGACGGCTTCCCCACCGGCGCCGACGGCAACGGCGGCTGCCGCTTCGTCCGCTTCAACGGCACCGACAACGACGTCGTCTGCCTCAGCGACACCGGCGCAGGCGTCCGCGGCACCCTCGTCGTCAACGGCGACAACAACGGGTTCGATTTCCCTTCACCCACCAATGGATTGCCCGTCGACAGCGTCGTCACCCTCGGCTTCGTCGGCGACAACGACTGCGTGTCGTTCACCCCCGACGACGACCACAGCGAAGTCGTCATCACCGTCGTCGACGACGACGACGCCGGCTGCCGCGACGTGCAGCCGAGCGGACGCGGCGGCGCCATGCGCACCACCAACTTCCGCAACGGCTGTGGACGCGTCGAAGGCAGCGGCGCCACGCCGATGGTCGGCTGCGCCGTCGGCAACGCCTTTGCCGCCGCCGCCAACGGCGCCGTGCACGTCATCGCCAACGGCGACGACAACGGCGCTGGACGCCCCACCGACATCAACATCGGCGACGTCACCGCCCTCGACGCCGACTTCGCCGCCGACGTCGACTGCGTGCGCTTCACCCTCGACGCCCCCGGCGACGTCGTCGTCGCCGTCAGCGCCTGCGACGGCGCCCACGACGTCAGAATCGCCGGCGACGGCTTCTTCGGCGGCTTCTTCGCCACAGGCAGAGGCGACGCAGGCAGTTGCGCCAGCGCCGCGGCGTCGCTGCCGGCCGGCAGCTTCGAGGCCTGCGTCGGCGCCGACGTCATCGGCAGCTACGACGTCGTCGTCGTCGACAACCCCGACGGCGCCAACAACCCCGGCGTCCTCGATGTCGGCAGCGCCGTCGACGTCAGCCTCGCCGTCGCCGGCGACAGCGCCTGCTTCAACGTCGACACCGCTGCCACGCCGTCGCTCGTCGTCAGCACCCCCGACGACGTCGACTGCCGCGCGCAGCCCGTCGTCACCGCGCGCGTGGGCACCAACGGGTTTCAGACGATCAGCAACGGCTGCGGTCCGACGGTGCTCTTCGCCGGCGTCACCGAGATCTGCGTCAGCGGACGCGCCGCCGGCGACGTGCACCTCGCCCTCGACACCGCCGACGTCGACGCCACCGAGCCGCCGCATGTCGGCGCCGTCACCTCTGCGCGCGTCAGCCTCGCTGACGAAATCGACGAAGACTGCGTCGCCGTCGACGCCTTTGGCAGCGCGCTGTCGGCGCGCGTCTTCAGCTTCGTGCAGTGCCAGCAGCTGACGTTGACCGTGCGCGACGCCGACGATCCGTCGACCGTGCTGCGCACGCAGAGCGGCTTCTGCAGCACCGAGGTGCAGCTCGACATCGCCGGCCGCGTCCAGGTCTGCGCCAAGGCCAACGCCGCCAACGTCGTCGGCATCGACATCGTCGTGGACGACGTCAGCGGCCGCGCCGACAGCGTGCTCGGCGCCGCCGTCGACATCGGCGGCGTCAACGGCGTCAGCGGTGTCATCGATGGCAACGT
>JANNAY010000261.1:0-1889 GCA_031384945.1 Deltaproteobacteria bacterium | reverse complement strand
GCGCGGCGCGGCCGAGCTGGTCGCGCCGGTCAGCGCCGCCGATCACCCGCGGCGCGTCGGCGAATCCGTTCGCCGCAGCGCTGCCCCAGACGTAGACGGCGCCGCTGTTGACGCCGCCCGCGCCGAGCGAGCCGCTGCCCGAGAAGTTCATCTCTTGCACACCGATGACGACGTCGTTCTTGCCGTCGCCGTCGATGTCACCGGGGGCGGCGACGATCGACAGCTGCGTGAGGTCGCCGGCCCGCGGCAACGTCACGCCTTGCGCGGCTGCAACATGCACAACCACAGTTGTGGACTGCCCCGTGTAGTGATCGACGACGTTCAGCGTGGCCGTGCCGGGTACGGCACCTTCGACGTTGGCACCGACAACGACGACGCTGGCGCTGCCCCCAGAGTCGTCGACGGCGATGTCGACGACGCCGCTGCCGCCACGGGTGCCGACCACCACCGAAGCGCCGACGGGCACCAACCACTGCGCCGGGTCGGCGACCACGACGGCGCCGGCTTTGACGTGCACGACGCCGCTGGCGACTTCGCCGGTGACGACGTCACTGACCTCGACGACGTCGTCGCCGTCGACGCTGCCGGCGACGTAGGCGCCGTCGACGCTCAACGTGCCGCCGCTCTCGCTCTGCACGAGCGCGAACGTGAACGAGCGCGAGCCGCCCGCGACATCGAAGGTGAACGCCGTCGTCGGCGGCGCCTCGGCGTCGTTGGGAATGAGCGCGAGCGGCGCCACGACCTCGACGCGTGCGGTGACGCTGCCAGTGCAGCCGTCGTCAGTGATGCTGATCTCGTCGACGACCCCGCTGGTCGAGCCTGCGAGATAGGCGCCCGACAGCGGGTTCAACAGGGCGCCCGATGCATCAACGCCGAGGGCGAAGCGGTAGGCGCCGGTGCCGCCCGACGGCGTCAACACGAGCAGGCCGAGGGGCAACACCTGCGCGGCCGCGGGTTCGACCAACAACGCGGGATCGCAGGGCGGCAACGCGCCTTCGCCTTCGCCTTCACCTTCGCCGGCGTCGCCTTCGCCTTCGCCAACGACGTCGCCCTCGCCTTCGCCTTCAGCCGGAGGATCGCCACAGCCGCCAGACGGCACCAGCGAGAGCGGCAGCAAGAACGACAGAGCCCGAGACACTTTCTGTTGCACGCGATGCTCCTGCTACGGTGCGACCGGACGAGCGTTCGCATGATTCCATTTGACGAGGACAACCGCGTCGCCGTCAAGCCGAGGTCCAGCATGGGGCACAGAGACCGACGAACCGCCTCGGCGGATGCACAACCGGGTTGTGGGCCCTGGTTGAGCGCGCTGGTGAGCGTGCGTGCGCTGTCGGTCGCGTCTCTCGCGCTGTCTGCCGCGCTGGTTGGTTGCCCCGCGCCCACGGTGACGGCGCCGCCGACGTCGACCGCTGTGACCTTGAGCGGCCTCGCTGAGGTCGAAGCTGAAGCCCTCGACGCCGCGGCCGCCCGCGCCCTCGCCGGCGACGCGCTCGTCGTCGACGACGGCGACGCCGTCAGCGTCGCCGTCGGCGGCGTCGTCGTCGCCAGCGGCGTCATCGGCGACCTCAACGACGCCGTCGCCGTCGACGCTGCCTTCGTCGATGACACCCGCCTGATCGCCACCAGCGAAGGGCTCTTCTCGCTGCGCGGTGACGTGCTGGCGCGCTCGCCCCTCAACGACGTCGTCAGCGGCGTCACCCACCTCGCCTCGCACCCCGGCGCGCTGTGGATCGCCACCGACGCGGGCTTGTTTCGCTACGGCGCCGAAGACCTCGTCGCCATCACCGCCGGCGGGCCGCTGGTGACGTCGTCGCTGGTGGCCGGCGCCATTGTCGACGGCAACCTCGCCGCGCTCGTCGTCGACAAGAGCGTCGGCGCTGGCGAGCGCC
>JANNAY010000220.1:0-1940 GCA_031384945.1 Deltaproteobacteria bacterium | reverse complement strand
GCTGAGCCAGGGCGTCGCCGCCTGGCTGCGTCACGAGGGCATCGAGGCGGAATCACTGGAGGGCGGCTACCAGGCGTGGCGGGAGTCGAGTGGGTTGTTGATCGATCCCGCCAAGCTACCGACGGCAGACCGCGCGCTCTGGTACAACAACTACGCGTTCACGCTGTCAGGTTTGAAGATCGATCTCGACCTCGCTAAAGAGTACGGTGAAAAGGCGCTGCAACTGGCGTCGCAGGCCGACCGCCAGTTCGCGCTGCGCACGCTGGGCGTCGTCCACCTCGCCCGCAAAGAGCCCGAGCTCGCCATCGATCGCCTCGACACCGCTTTGAAAGAGCGCCAGCACCTGCGCCCCGGCGACATCGAGTTCACCCGCTACCACCTCGCCCGCGCCTACCTCGACCTCGGCCGCGAGCGCGAAGCCCGCGCCCAGCTGCAGCTCATCGAGAGCGGCCGCACCGTCTACGCAGAAAAGGCCCGCGAGCTGACGCGCGAGATGAGCGTTCCGCAGGCCGCCGAGTAGTCACTCGCCGTCGTCACAGCCGTCGTCGTCGCCATCTACGCAGGTGCCGTCGCCGCAGTCGTCGAAGATTTGGGCGATGCAATCCGAGTTGGCGGGGCACTCGCAGGTCGCGATGTTGCCGTCGCGACAGCAGTCGAAACTGGTGCCCGCGCAGGCCGACAGCGCGACGACGACGACGCTGACGACGACGCTGCTGACGCTGACGCGCACGAAGCCCCCAGACACCTGAAGAAAAACACACCCACCTGGGCTCGAACCAGGGACCCCCTGCTTAGAAGGCAGATGCTCTATCCAGCTGAGCTATGGGTGCGTGGCCTGCGCGGGAACCCGCAAAGGCGATGGTCGGGGTGACACGATTCGAACGTGCGACTTCCAGTACCCAAAACTGGCGCTCTACCAAGCTGAGCTACACCCCGACGACGACGTCTTTGGTTTTCACGTGCAGGACCTCTGCATCATTCACTCGTCGCGCTTGCTTCGCAAGGCAAAGCCCCGTTACATCGACGGGGTGGCAACCCCGGTAGCTCCGAGCGACATGGTGGCGAGCCCCGCAAGGCTGGCGCGTCGGGCCCACATCCTCGAGGCAGCGCGGGCGCTGGTGAAGGCAAGAGCCCCCGCCGACTTCGACGCCGTCCGCTCCGGCTTGTGCGCCATCGACGTCGTCATGGTCGCCGGATCGCCGTGGCTGCAAGACGGGCTCGAGCGCGACTTCGCCAAAGACGAAGCCGGCTACCGCAAGATCGGCGGCGGGGCGAACACGCCGGGGCAGGCCTACTTCTTCCGGTCGTCGGGCAACCTGATCCATTACCTCAAGCGCGCCGGCTTCTACGTGCCGCGCGGCTCGCGACCCGAGCCCGTGCCCGGCATGGCCTGCTTCTTCGATTGGGAAGATCGCGGCCGCTTCAACTTCACCCCCGATCGCGCCGGCATCGTCCTCGACGTCAAAGACGGCCACATCGAGCGCGTTGTCCTCGCCCGCCGAGACGGCGCGGTCGAGGACGGCGGCAAAGCCGGATACAGCGTCTTCGTCGTCGACGTCGTCAAAGCCGACAACTACGACCGCGCCCTCATCGGCTACTCCGACCTGCCCTGAGCTCACGCCGTGAATCTTTCGGGGTGCTCGCGCATCGCACTGAAGTGACGCAGGTGCGCGGCAGTGGGTGTCGCTCAGCTGACCGACCGTCAGCCACGCCAAGTCCTCGGATCTCCGCCTGAATCGGGCAGGTGCGTCGGCCGTGACGCACCGAGAAACGCGCCGCGTTAGATTGGGTCAGGCCCATGCAGTCCGCTTTGAGATTGAACGACATCCTCGACGCCGTCGCCGCCTACAACGACAAGGCGGACGTCGACTTGATCAAGAAGGCCTACGTCTATTGCGCGAAGGTCCACGCGGGCCAGGTGCGCAAGACCGGCGAGCGCG
>JANNAY010000171.1:0-5356 GCA_031384945.1 Deltaproteobacteria bacterium | reverse complement strand
GGGCTCAGGAGGGATCGCCATGTGCTGCTCCAAAAAAAACGATGCGCGAAGTCGTGCGCGTGATGTGAAGACGCCCGCCATCTTCTCACGAAGGGCGGGCGTCAGGAACCAGTCGGGCGTGTCAGGTCTTCTTCAGGCCTTCAGGATCGCGACGTCATCATAAAGCTTCATGAACTTCGACATTTCAAGCTTGAAGTATCCGTCGTTCTTGCCGTCATCACCGGGCTCTGATTCGCCCCACGGATTGCGCAGCAAGACATACTTCTTGCCGCCTTCTTCGACAGCGCCGAGCAAGCTGTAGCTGTGGTCGCCGTAGACGCCCGTGTTGGCGTACTTCTTCTCGTCGTCGTGGGTGCCGGCCGCCATGGGCTGCTTGTTGTCGCCGGCCTTCTTGACGGCGGCGAAGATGGCGTCGCTGCTGTCGTAGGCGGTGCTCATCGAGGTCGTCGATTTACCAGTGAGGGCACTCATGACGTCACCGGCATTTCCACCATTGCCGATCGCGTTGTAGCTGCCCTTCCATTTGGCAAAGGCCTTCTCGAGAATGGGGAACCACAGCTCCATCTTCGAGACGTCGTTGCTGCCGGTCGTCGTTCCGTAGATCGGACCGCCCCAGCTGCGCGTGTAGAGGTCGGCGTCGACGGTGACCATCTCCATCCGGCCCGAGCGCGTGAAGAAGCGGACGGTGAACTCGCGCTCACCCTGCGCATTCGTGCTCTCGGTGATGGCGTTCTCGATCGCCTTCGGGTTGTGGTGGGCGACCGCGGCGACGGCCGAGGGGAAGTAGCAGTCGCCGATGGCGCCCTGGCGCACGTCGTTGCTCTTCGGTCCGTCGACGAAGAGGGGGCCGTTGTAGCGCTTGAGCGGATACGTCGCCGTGCCGTCGGCCTTGAGCTCGTCTTTGTGCATGGCCGGGTCGTCGGCCGCGTCGACGTCGCTGCTGCCGCCGAGCACGGTCATCGTCGAGGCGATGGTCTTGAGGTCTTTGTTGTTGGTGCCGTCAGAGACCGAGACGGCGATGGCGTCGCCGGCCTTGCCAGCGATGTGCAGACCCTTCGGGATCGAGCCGTCTTTGTCGGCGGTGACGTCGATCTGGTCGCCGGTGCGCAGGTTGGTGAAGCGCAGCGCCGCGTTGGGCTCGGTGATGGGGCGCGACGAGTTGTGCGAGAGGCCGACCTTGCCGTTCTTCTCGTCGGTCAGCGTCATGCGCAGCGGGTTGAACTGGGCGTTGGTGCGGTCAGCGCCGCCCACCTTGAGGTCGATCCAGTCGGTGGTGGTGCCATCAGGACGGCGACCGCGGATGCGGATGACGTCGCCAGCCGACAAGCGGTTCATGGCGTCGGTGCCGGTGATCTTGTTGGCGTCGAGCGCGAACTTGCCCTGGGCGTCGGCCTTGCCGATCTCTTTCGTGTCTTCGAGGTGCAGGCGCAGCTCGGGCGCCGACGAGAGGTTGATGGCTTCGACGGTGACGCCGGCCTCGAGCTGACCGCGGATGCCCGCCGCGTCGGCGACGATGCCCGAGGGCGGGGGCGGCAACGGTCCGCCGCCGGTGCCGGCTTCGAGGGTGGCGCGGCCGACGAGGGCCTCGAGAAAGTTCTTCGCGCCCTTGCTGAAGGCGAAGCCGCTCTGGTCGAGCAGGGTCTCGAGGTCTTTCTTCTCGTTCTTGCTCAGGCCGTCTTTGGCGATCTTCAGCTGGTCGGCGCGGCTGATGTTCGGCGCGGTCAGCAGCGTCAGGGTCTTGCCGGCGTCGCGGCCGGATTTGTCGCCCACGGCGGCCAGCAGCTCGAGCACGTTCTTGTCGTCGACGGTCTTGGTCGCGGTGGCGGCGACGCGGTTGACGATCGGCTGCAGCTGCTTGTCGTTGATGCGCATGGGATTCCTCGCAAAGTTCTGTCTGGCGCTTGGGCCGCAACGGCCTGCGCGCCAAATGGGGCGGACGTCGAAGCTAGCGCCGACCGGGGGATCTTGGCGCCTTCCCGCCCTTGCCGGTTGCGCGGTGGTGCGACATCAGCGCCATCCATCTGGGGGTCTTCGATGCGGTTTTTGGTCGCAGTTTCGTTCGTTCTCGTCGCCGCGGGCTGCTCTCACGCCGTCCACATCGAAGTGAAAGACCAACCCACCGCCGAGATCTCCGTCGACGGCGTCGCTGTCGGCCGGGCGCCTGCGACGTACACCGAGTCGCTGGCGGGCAAAGACTCCGCCTACCGCGTCGAAGCAAAGCTCCCCTCCGGCCAGGTGATCGCCCAAGACGTGAAACGCACCGAGACATCGATGGGAGCCGTCGGCGCTGGGGCCGGCGCTGGCGTGGGTGCCTGCTGCGCCCTCGGCGTCGTCGGCGTTGCGACGAACTTAACGCTCGGGCTCGTCATCCCCTTCGCAGGTGTTCCGTTCTTCTGCCTGGGCTGCCTCGCCCTCCCCGGCGGGCCAGTCGCTGCCTACTTCCTCAGCGGCCAGAGCCCCGACAGCGTCGTCGTCAGCAGCGACGCAGCGACGGCACCCCGCCCGGTGGCGCCGCCTGCCGCAGTGGCGCCCGCTCCGACGCCGCCGCCCGCGCCGTTGGCACCGTCAGCGCCGCCCCCGCCCACGACGTACTGAGATTTGGTCGTTGGCGCCGCCGACTGCCTCTGCTACGCGATCGGCGAACTTCCTGGTTGCGAACCGCCCGGCGTCAACGTCGGGCAGGCGCAACCAACGAAGGCTCCGGTCGGTGCCTCCTCATTTTGGGGGGTGTGCGTGGTCGAGTGACACTGTCTGAAGGCAAAGGCTTCGGCCGCGCCCCAACGACGCTGTTGCTCTCACGCCCGGATCGCAGGGCAGCAGCTCTGTCGGTCGACGTGCCAACCCGCCTTCGCCTCGACCTCTTCACGCGCGCGGGGACCGGCGCCGATGACCACGAAGACGACAGCACCTTTGCAGACCGGCGCAGACGCGCCGTCCGCTGCAATTGGTGGCCGTCGTCTCGGGTCGCGGCTCAACCTCGCAGGCTCGAAGCAACGTTCAGGTGAAGGCGGACGGAGCAACAGCTCCCATGCAGGTGCAGCGAAGGCACCGCAGAAAGTCCGCAATGACCAAGTCAATGATCATCAACGCGAGCGCATCCGAAGAGATCCGGGTCGCGATTCTTGAGGGCGTCGGCAGCGCCGCTCGTCTCCTCGACCTCGACATCGAGAACCAGGCCCGCACCAAGCACAAGGGCAACATCTACAAAGGCATCGTCGCCAACGTAGAAGACAGCCTCGAAGCCGCCTTCATCGAATTTGGCGACGACAAACAAGCCTTTTTGGCGTTGTCTGAAGTGCGCCCCGCGCTCTACCCCGCTGAATTGAAGGGGCAGCGCCGTCCCAAGATCTCTGATGTCTTGAAACGCGGTCAAGAGATCGTGGTTCAGGTGACGAAGGACGAGATCGGCAACAAGGGCGCCGCCGTCACCACCTACCTCTCGCTGCCGGGCCGCTACGTCGTGCTCATGCACTCCGACGAGGCCGGCGGCGGCGTCTCGCGCAAGGTCGATGACGAGCATGCCCGCCGTCGCGCCAGAGAGATTCTCAATCACATTGAAGTGCCCGATGGCATGGCGGTCATCATCCGCACGGCCGGTGTGTCGCGGCCGCGCATCGACCTCTACCGAGACCTCAAGTCGCTGGCGAAGAACTGGGAGCAGATCGACAAGGGCGCCGCCCTCGGCCGCGCGCCGACGCTGCTGTACCGCGAGCCTGACCTGATCGTCCGCACGATCCGCGACTACCTCGCCCCCGACATCAGCAAGATCGTCATCGACAACGAAGACGAATTCGAAGAGCTCAAGAGCTACTTCGAAGAGCGCGGTCCTGAGTCGGCGTCGCTGCTCGACCTGCACTCGAGCAAGCAGCCGATCTTCGAGAAGTACGGCATCGAGGGCGAGATCGAAGAGCTGTTCGAACGGCAGGTGAAGCTGCCCAGCGGCGGCGCCCTCGTCATCGACCAGACCGAAGCCCTCGTCGCCATCGACGTCAACAGCGGCCGCTCGACGCGCGAGAGCGACCACGAGAACACCGTCTACAAGACGAACCTCGAGGCCGCCAAAGAGGTCGCCCGTCAGCTGCGCCTGCGCGACATGGGCGGCATCATCGTCGTCGACTTCATCGACATGGTGAACCGCCGCCACGACCGCGACGTCGAGCGCGCCGTGCGCGACGCGATGAAAGACGACAAGGCGCGCGTGAAGGTCTCGCGCATCTCTGAGAACGGCACCCTCGAGATCACGCGGCAGCGGCTGCGCCAGGCGCACCGCCTCGTCAGCCACACGCCCTGCCCGCACTGCACCGGTACGGGCTTGGTCCGCGATCCCCGCGGTCTCGCCGTGCGCGCGCTGCGCGAGATCTCGAACAAGGTCTCGAAGAACGCCGTTGGCCTGGCCCGCTTGACGGTGCGCCTGCCCGTCGACGTCGCCAACCTGCTGACCAACACCAAGCGCCGCGAGCTGCTCGAGCTCGGCGACGAGCACCAGATCCTCGTCGACGTGATGGCCGACGCCCGCTTGCAGGGCAGCGAGATCCGCTACGACGAAGAGCGCCGCGGCAAGGCCGGCCTCGACGCCGCCCAGTCTGTCCGCGATCCCCGCCTTGAGCGCGGACGCGGCCGTGGTCGCGGTGGTCGTGGCCGTGGCAACGAGATGCCCGCCGCCAACTTCGGTCCGACGGTGCCGCCGCCGTCGATCGGGCCGGTGCCGACGTTCTTGCACGACGAACAGGCCATCCTCGAGGCCGACGCCAAAGACGCCGCCGAAGAGGCCGAGCGCGAGCGCCTGCACGCCGAACGCATCGCCAACGGCGAGGTCGACGCCGACGAACCCGTCCCGCCCGCCGGCCGCGATCGCGATCGCGGCTTCGGTGGTGGTGGTGGTGGCGACGACCGCCCGCCGCCGCGCCGCCAAGAGCCCACCACCGACCACCCGGCCCACTACGACGACCCGCTCACCGAAGCCCTCTTCGGCAAGTCTCCTGAACTCACCCTCGCTGAAGCTGAGGCCCCCGCCCCCGTCGGTGGCGAGGCTGCAGCCGCAGGCGTCCCTGGCGAAGGCGGCAAGAAGCGCCGTCGTCGTCGTCGTCGTCGCAAGAAGGGTCCGGGCGAAGAGGGTGCTGTCGCCGCCGACGGCGCCGACGGCGCCCCCGGCGTCGATGGCGAAGACGCGAACGACGGCGAAGACGACGAAGACGACGACGACGCCGCCCCCGTCGCTGCCGCTGTCAGAGTCGCGGCCCGCGTCGTTGACCCCGACGCCCCCGCTGGCGCCCCCGAACGCGACGTCGCTGCCGAAGAAGAAGCCGCCTGGGCTGCCATGCGCGGTGAACCTGCGCCGGCCGCTCCTGCTGTCGTC
>JANNAY010000146.1:0-1858 GCA_031384945.1 Deltaproteobacteria bacterium | reverse complement strand
CCGAGAGCGTCTTGATGTCGCCGGCGCTGTCGATGACCTGCACGAACACGTCGTGGTCGCCGTCGACGTCGGCGAGGATGAACGTCAACGCGCCGCTCGCCGGGTAGGGCTGCTCGTCGAACGTGAGAAACGAGACGTCTTCGCTCATGCGGACGGTGGCCGCGTCGTCTTCGTTGAGCTGCAACTGCACAACCGGGTTGTTCGTCAGGCTGCTGTCGTCGTTGATGACGAGGGCGCCGACGTTGGGCACGAGCGAAAGCGCGCCGACGTCGACGGCGGCGTCGGCAGCGACGACGACGGCGTCTTCGCGGGCCCGGCGCGCGCCGGTCTTGCTCGCGATGACATTCCATGTGCCGGTGGGCACGCGCAGCGAGAACGCGCCGTCGACGCCGGTGACGTCGATGACGCCGCTGCCGTCGGCCTCGACGAGGGCGCCGCTGTCGTCGGCGGCGCCGGCGATGTCGACGCTGCCGAAGATGACGCCGCGGTTGTGCACCAGCGTGACCGCCGCGATCTCTGACGTGCTGCCGGCGCGCACGACGACAGGGACCTCGACGCTGGCGTGCTCGGCGAACGAGAAGCGCAGCGCCTGCGCGCCCGGCGGCAGGCCGGTGATGCGAAACGTGCCATCGGCCGCGGCTGTCGTCGTGACGGCGCCGCCGACGAGAGCGATGGTGGCGCCGGCGGGGTTGGGTGCTGCGCCGTCGCTGTCGTCGAGGTCTTCGAGGGCGACGGTGCCGTCGATGCTGCCGGGGTTGACCTCGAGGGTGACGGGGTCGACGTCGGTGACGGCGCCGGCGGCGACGACGATGTCGGCGCGGTCTTGCGGCTCGTGCTCGGCGGCCGAGAACGACAGCGAGTAGGTGCCGGCGATCAGGGGCAGGTCGTAGCGGCCGGCGGCGTTGGTGACGCCGCGCACACCCGTGGTCACACCAGCGACAAAGGCCTCGACGACGACGCCGCTGTGGTCAGGAAACGTCTCGACGACCTGTGACTCTTTGCGCGCGGTGCCGCTGGCGGTGCCGAGCTGCGAAGCGTCGACGGCGACGACGACGGTGACAGCGCGGGTCTCGCCTGCGAACAGCGTAAGGTCGCGGGTGGCGCTGCCGGCGCCGGCGCTGTTGACGACGACGGTGACGGCGCCGGGGGCGATGTCTTTGGCGACAAAGACGTCGCCGTCTCTGACGCCGCTGACGTTGCCGACGCTGCCTTCGACGGTGACGCTGACGCCGTCGACGACGACGCCGCCGCTGGTGTCTTTGACGGTGACGTCGACGCGGGCGGGCCTCTGCGCCTCGATCGGCGCATCGGGATCGAAGCCGTTTGTCGGCGACACCAGGCAGCTGGCGAGCGCGAACGAGACGACGACGACGAGCGAGCGGGCGGTGAGAACACGCATGGCGAGCAGGGTAGTGCGATTTGCCGCCGCAGGCGACGACGTCGGTGGCGGCCGGGTACAGTCTGCACATGCGCTTGTTGCCAGTCGCGTTCGTCGTCGCCTTTCCGGTGTTCAACCTGGGTTGTGAATCTCCGTCGGCCACCGGCGAAGGCGAGGGCGACGCCGTCGAAGGCGAGGGCGATGCGGTCGAAGGTGAGGGCGACGAAGGCGAAGGCGAAGGCGGCGAAGAAGGCGAAGGCGACGGCGTCGAAACCGCCACGCTGCGCATCAACGAGGTGCAGAGCGCAGGCGCCGACTTCGTCGAAGTCACCAACGTCGGCGGCGACAGCGCCTTCGCCACCGACGACGTCTACGTCACCGACGACCTCGACGACGCCGGCCACCGCGCCGTCCTGGTCGACGAAGTCGCCGTCGGCGGCCTCGTCGTCATCGACGTCGCGGCCGCCGGCTTCGGCATCG
>JANNAY010000145.1:0-4644 GCA_031384945.1 Deltaproteobacteria bacterium | reverse complement strand
CTCGACGAAGTTGCCGACGTGGGCGCCCTCGCCGACGTCGGCCTCGGGACGCAGGCGCGAGAACGGACCGATCACGGCTTTGTCGTGCACCACGCACTGGTCGAAGAGCGAGTACGGGTTGACGGTGACGTCGTCTTCGATGGTCGCGTCGCGCAGCACCGAGCCCTGGCCGATGACGCAGCCACGGCCGATGCGCGTCTTGCCCCACAGCGAAACATGCGGGTGAATGACCGTGTCTTCGCCAATGACAACATCCGGACCGATGAAAACACTGTCCCAGAGAACGAGCGAGACGCCATTGGTCAGATGCTTCGTGGTGATCAGATCGCGGGCGCGTACCTCGGCGTCGGCCAGCTGAATCCTGTCGTTGATGCCGTCGGTGATGTCGGTGTCGACTTCGACGGATTCGACGTTGCCGCCCTGTTGCGCGCACAGCTTGATCAGATCGGTGAGATAGTACTCGCCGGCGGCATTTGCTGTGGTGAGCTTGCTGAGGCTCTCGCGCAAAAACCCAATGTCAAAGGCATACACGCCCGGATTGATCTCATTGATCTCGCGCTGCGCGGGCGTGGCGTCTTTTTCTTCGACGATGCCGCAGACGCTGCCGCTGGCGTTTCTGACGATGCGGCCGTAGCCGCGCGGGCTCTCTTGCCGGGTTGTCCACAGGGCGACCGGGGCCTTGCCCCTGGCCGTCAGCAGCTGGGCGATGGCCGACGACGTCAAGAACGGCGTGTCGCCGCAGACGACGACGGCGGTGCCTGCGTCGGGCAGGGCGGGCAGGGCCATCATGACGGCGAGGCCGGTGCCCTTCTGCTCGGTCTGCACAGCGGTGCGCACGCCAGGGTGCTGCTTCTGCAGCATCGCCGTGACGTCTTCGGCGCCGTGGCCGACGACGACGACGACGTCGCCGCAGCCGGCGTCTTTGACGGCGTCGATGCTCCAGCTGACCAGCGGCTTGCCGGCCACCTCATGCAGCACCTTGGGCCGGCGCGATCTCATGCGCGTGCCTTTGCCAGCAGCGAGGACGACGGCGACGACGTTGTTGCTCACGCTCATGGGCGACCTTCTACCTCGGCCGGGTGAGGTGACGCGCGTCATCCCAAGCTTTGTTTGACGCCGTCGAGACGACCGACATAACAACAGAGTCAATGTCCGCAGTCTCTGGTGACGTCGAGCTGATGCCTGTGAGCGACATCGTCTTGTGGATGGCGGGCCGCAAGCTCACCGGCACACTCTCGGTGCGACGCCGCAGCGTCGAGTCGCGCTTCATCGTGCGCGATGGGCTTTGCTACCAGGCGTCGTCGTCCGACCCGCGCGAGTACTTCGGCCAGCACCTGATCAACTTCGGCTACATCGACGAAGAGCAGCTGCAGCGCGCCTTTGACACGCAGAAAGAGACCCACGTTCCGCTGGGCCGTGTCCTCGTCATGGTCGAGGCCATCACGACCGAGCAGCTGCAAAAGGTGCTCACCTTCAAGACCCGCGAGGGCTTTCTCGAGGCCCTCTGCTGGGAAGAGGGCTCGTGGAAGATCGTCCCCGAGGTCGACGAAGACCGCGAGCTCGACTGCGAGCGCCCCATCGACCTCCGCGAAGTGTGGAGTGAGGCATCAGCCCGCCAGCAAATGTGGAGCGAGATCCGCCGCGTGTTCCCCTCTGACGCCACCCGCGTCGAGGTGCTCGCCGACCCCGCCCGCGTCGACAGCGGCTTCGACCGCCGGCTGTTGCTGCTGATGCAGCAGGGCAAGACCGTCGGCGAGGCCGCCCTCGAGCTGCGCGCGATGGATTTCCAGACCTACGCTCGTCTCTACGACCTGCAGACGCGCCAGCTGGTGCGGCCGAAGGTGACGACGTCGAGCATCGAGGTGCGCACGCTGCCGCGGGCCCCTGCTTCGGCCGCCATGATGTCGCCCCTGACGCCCGCGCCGGTGCATCCGTCGACGTCGCGTCCGGCTGTGATGGCGCCGCTTCCGACGAAGACGCCGCCGCCTGCGGCCATCACGTCCATGCCGCCGGTGCCGACGGCCCGGATCCACGAGGGCGGCCTGACCGACTTCGGCGGCGACGACCAGAACATCAAGGCCGACGACGGCGACTTCGACCTCGACATCGAGACCGGCATTGCTGCGGCGCCGCCGCCGCCGCCGCCGCCTGCGCCGAAACCAGTCGCGGTGCCGAAGCTGCCGACCCCTGCGCCAGGCGAAACCCAGAGAACGCCGCCGAAAGCGCCGACGCCGATGGGTTCGTTCTTTGGTGCGGGCAGCTACATGATGGTGAGGCCCGAAAAGGCTGAAGAAGCGCCGGGCGTGAAGATCCCCCCCGAGGCCGAGAACCCCGAGCAGGCGCTGCGTCTGGCCCTCGCGGGTCGCGACTGGAACGCGGCCATGCTCATCTCGCAGCGGCTGCTCGAGCACGATCCCTTGAACTCCGAGGCCATCGCTGGCTACCGCGTCGCCGAGGCCCAGCTGCGGCGCCGCGAAAAAGAGCAGCCCGGCGAGCCTGATTTCAACCGCGTGCCGACCATGGCGATGAACCGCGACGAGGTCGCGCTCGCCCACCTCACCTCGAAAGAGCGCTACGTGCTCTCGCGCGTCGACGGCAAGCGCACCCTTCAGCAGATCGCGGCGGTGAGCCCCATCCAGCGCGGTGAGCTCATCCGCATCGTCGAGGCTTTCGTGCTCAAGGGCGTTCTGAAGCTCTGACGGGGGCTGAACGACGCCGTTTCAGTTGACGGAGACGGCGGTCTCGATGCTCGCCAGCAAGGTCTGCAGCTCGATCGGTTTGACAAAGTGCTCGTCGAAGCCAGCCGCGGCGCTGCGGATCCGGTCGTGCGGTTGCCCGTAGCCGGTGAGCGCGATCAAGTGCAGCGCATCACCCCGGCGCGCGCGCAACGCAGCAGCGAGCTCGAAGCCGTCCATCATGGGCAGACCGAGGTCGAGGACGCCGACGTCGGGCTTGAAGCGCTCAGCGAGCTCGAGGGCGGCGAGGCCATCAAAGGCGACGGCGACGGTGTGGCCTGCGCGCTCGAGGGCCAGCGACAAGAGTCCGGCGGCGTCTTCGTTGTCGTCGACGATCAGCACCCGCGCCAGCGTCGTCGCCCGCGGCGTCAAAGGCGCCAACGACGGCGGCGGCGGCGCGGTCGACGACGACGCCAGCGGCAGCGTGACGGTGAAGGTGCTGCCATGGCCGCGGCCCGCTGACGTCGCCACCACGCGACCGCCGTGCAGGGTCACGAGCGAGTGGACAAGGCGCAGCCCGATGCCGAGGCCCCCCTGCGAGCGATCGATGCCTTGCCGCGCTTGAAAGAAGAGGTCGAAGATCTGCGGCAGCGCGTCGGCGTCGATGCCGATGCCGTCGTCGGTGACGTCGATGACGACGTCGTTGCCGACGCGGCGGGCCTTGACGGCGATGTGGCCGCCGTCGGGCGTGTACTTGGCTGCGTTCACCACGAGGTTGCCCACGACCTGCGCGATGCGCGCGAGGTCGCCGTCGACGACGAGGTCGGCGGCGGCGTCGACGACGAGGTACTGGCGGCGCCGCTCGAGCAGCGGGGTGGCGACCTCGATGCCGGCGGTCAGCGCCTCGGTGAGGTCGAAGCGCTGGCGCTCGAGCTGCAGGCCGCCGCGGCTGATGCGCGAGACGTCGAGCAGATCGTCGACGAGGCGCATCATGTGCCGCGCCTGCCGCTCGATGATCGCGTACTCGGGACTCGGCTTGTCTTCGCGCATCTTGGCGAGCTGCAGCGCCGTCACGATCGGCGCGAGGGGATTGCGCAGCTCGTGCCCGAGCATGGCGAGAAATTCGTCTTTGGTGCGGTTGGCTTCTTCAGCGGCGAGGCGAGCGGCGCGGTCTTCGTCGGCCCGCCGCCGCGCCGTCAGATCGCGGGTGACCTTCGAGAAGCCGAGCAGCTTGCCGTCGTCGTCGCGCATGCTGCTGATGACGACGTTGGCCCAGAAGCGGCTGCCATCTTTGCGCACGCGCCAGCCCTCGTCTTCGATGCGGCCGTCGCGGCTGGCTGCCTCGAGCTCGATGGCGCACTTGCCCGTGTCTTCGGGCAGGTAGAAGCGCGAGAAGTGAACGCCGATGATCTCGGCGGCGGTGTAGCCCTTGGCGCGCTCGGCGCCGACGTTCCAGCTGACGACGAAGCCGTCGACGTCGAGCATGAAGATGGCGTAGTCGCGCACGCTCTCGATCAGCCGCCGAAACAGCTGCTCGCCTGTCGTGCCTCGCAGGTCGGCGTTCATGTTGGGGTCCGCTTTCGCCGTCACGCCCGCTCACCTCCACCCGACAGCGTCGCGTCGGGGGGGGTCGCGGCGCAACGCGCGCGTGTCAACCGCTCAACCCGGCGTGACGACGCGGTAGATCGCCATCGTCCGCTCGAGAATGTTGCGCACGTGGGCGAGCGGATCGCTCACCATGCCGCGCAGGGTGCCCTCGATCGAGAACCACGAGAGGCCGTGCACGAGCGCCCAGTGGGCGTGGGCGTCGACGGCGATGTCTTCTTCGCTGACCGCGAGGTCGCCTTCTTGTCGCACCGCGCGCACGGCTTCGAGCAAGCGCGCGTAGGCGCCGGTCGCATGCGCGGCGAGCAGCGTGCTGCGCCCGACGACGACGTGGTCGCGGTTCATCATCAGCTTGTAGTCAGCG
>JANNAY010000134.1:0-6726 GCA_031384945.1 Deltaproteobacteria bacterium | reverse complement strand
GCGGTCTCGGGCAGCTCGAAGAAGAGCGCGACCTCTTAGTCGTAGACGGTCAGGTTGCTCCACTCGTCGTGGACTTCGACGTGGGCGACGCCTTTGTCGACGGTGACGACGACGTCTTGCCGCACCAGGCGCACCTTCTTTTGTCCTTCGTTGATGAAGCCGGCGTAGCGCTCTTCGCGCGACCACGTCGCCGACAGCGCGTCGACGACGGCGCCTGCGTTGTCACGTTCGATGTGCGTGCCGTGCAGCGCGCGCCAGTAGGCCTCGGCGGCTTTGTCGTCGAGGTGCTCGCCTTGAAAGACAAACGGACGCGCGACGGCGCCGGCGAATTCGCCGAAGGATGCGCCGCCGTTGTCGCCGACGACCTGAGCCCAGGTCTCGCGCCACGGGTTGCGCGCCGCGAAGCTCTCGCTGTCGTCGAGGTAGCGGTGGTGGTGCAGGTAGGCATCGACGAGCACGCGGTCGACGTCGGCGAGGTCGGCGATGACGGCGGCGCGTTCGTCGTCGCTGTTGGCGTCATCGAGCTGCTGCTGCACCGTCGCGAACGGCGTCGGCATGAAAGCGAAGAAGCAGACCCCAGCGACGACGACGGGGACGACGCCCGCGACGACGGCGACGCCGGCGCCGAAGTGGTTGGCGACGACGCGCGACGATTGCGCGAGCTGCCACAGCCACACGAGCGGTGCGACGAACGGCAGCGCCAGCAGCACTGCCATCGTCAGCAGCCCCCATGCGGCAGGGATGACGGCGGCCGTCATGAGGACGAGGTCATCGAGGTGAATGCTCGGCAGCGTGATGCCGTAGGTGATGAGGTTCTCGACCGCCTGCTTCACCGCGGCGAGGCCCGCAGGCACGAGCAAGAGGTCGACGAGAAACGCGAGGTAGCTGCCGGCGACGAGAAACAACGAGAGCGCGGGGTGCAGCGCCAGCGACGTCCATTTCGTCGACGACCACGCTGGAAAGCACACGCGCAGCAGCGCCGCCGTGCCGCCGACGACGACGCAGAAGAGGACGACGTAGGCGGCGCCGCTCAAGTCCTGGCAGCCGAACAAGCGGCCGCAGACGAAGACGAGCACGGGCAGCTCGACGCCGAAGAAGACGATGGCGAGGTCGACGGCGCGGTTGCGCAGCCGCCGCACCGACTGGATCGTGATCACGATGGGCAGCGCGACGATGACGAGCGAGCCGATGACGAAGTCCCAGCGGGCGAGCCCGTCGACGGCGTCGATGATGAGGTCGATCAGCGCCAACGGCACATAGCCCATCGTCAGCAGGCACAAGAACAGCAGGTTCCACGGCCAGAACACGACGTGGACGGCGATCTTCGCCAGCAGCTGCAGCTTCGAGACGACGGTGGCGAGGTTCATGGAAGCTCCATTGTGGGGCGGAGACGGTGGCGCGCGTCGTCGAGCAGGCGCGGCACCAACACGTCGAGATCGGGTTCGCGGTCGGGTGCGTCGGGGCTGCGGGCCTCGACGACGGCAGAGACAAAGGCCCACGGCCCGCGGTGCGACAGCTGATCGACAGCGCGATCGACGAGTGAGCCGAAGACGACGGCGTGGTCGGCGGTGTCGGCGTCGGCGCGGACGTAGAAGGAGACGCCGATGCGGGCGCCGCCGTCGAGCACGAGCTTCTTCACCGGCACGCCGGCGATGACCGTCTCTGTCGACGCGTCGACGCGCAGGCCCGAGCCGGCGAGGCAGCGCTCGGGCGCGTGGTGGGCCCGCAGCGAGGTGGCGATGACGACGAGCACGCTGCCGTCGGCGCCGTCGTGAGCGGCGTCGAGGGCGCGCTTCTCGGCGCTGAGCGCGTGGCGACCGAACAACCCCTGTTCCGCCTGCGTCAACGGAATCGACGACGCTGACGGCGACGACGACGACGACGGCTTCAACGACAGCGTCGGCCGCGGCGGCGTCTGCGTCCGCAACAGCGTCGTCGTCGCCGTGACGACGACGAGGCTTCCGACGGCGACCTTCGGCCACCATCTCGAGATGGGCCTCGGCGACGGTGGCGCCTGCGGCCCGCGCAGCAAGAGGTCGGCGACGACGATGGCACCGACAAAGGCGAGGACGCCGAGGGGGACGTGGACGAGGGCGGCGAGGTCGGCGCGTTCGGCGACGAGGGCGAGGGCGGCGAGGACGGTGACGCGGAGGGCGTTGCCGACGACAGCGACGACGCCAGCGGCGACGAGCGCCGCGACGATGCGCAGATGCCCCGTGCGCCGCAGCGCGCCGACGACCAGAACGACGGCGGCCAACAGGCGCAGCGTCGACAATCCGGCGCAGGGGGCTTCGACGTCGGCGACGTTGCCTTCGACGACGAGCACGGTTTCGGCGCCGACGACGTGGGCGCCGAACATCGACAGCGCGCTCTGCGCCACCTTCGCCGCAAAGACCCGGGCGGGAAAGCCGACGACGTCGAGGTCGCCAGCGAGGGGCAGCCCGAGGATGCACAGCCACAGCGCTGGCACGAGCGCGTGCACCCGCGTGGGCGCGACGACACCGATGGTCGCGTGAACGAGACAGAGCACGCCGGTCATCTGCACGATGCGGACGTCGACGACCACGCCGAGGACGAGGGCTGTGGCACCGACCATGAGGGACAAGAACGCTGTCCACGCAGGCGACGGCGCGCGACGCAGCGAGAGCAGTCCGACGACGATGCCGGCGACGAAGACGCACACGCCGCCGAAGGACTCGCTGTCGCCGGCGCGGGCGACCCACCACCCCGCGAGCGGGGCGACGAGCGCGGCGACGCAGGCGAGGGTGACGACGACGACGGGCATCCAGTCAGGCGCTAACCTGCGGCAGGCGGCGCCGCTTCCTTCTGTGCGTCGTTCTTCAGGCCGGTGTCGTCTTTGCCGGCGCCACGATCCTTCAAGAACTTCGCGGGGACCCCACCCCACATCTGGTGGTCGGGGATCTGGGTGCCCTTCGTCAGCAACGACGACGCGCCGAGGATGGCGCGCTCGCCGAGCACACACCCCGGCATCACCTTCGACTCGCCGCCCACCATCGAGCTCTTGCCCAGACGCAGCGCGTTCATCTTCATGCGCCCGCCCTCGAGCGAGTGGGCCATCAAGACGCAGTCGCCGCCGAGCACGACATCGTCGTCGATGGTGATGAGATTCCAATCAAAGATACGGACGGTGTTGATGGTGACACGCTGCCCCATTTTCACACCGAGGGCGCGGAACCAAAGATTGAGAATTGACGTGCCCTTGAAGTGCTTCAAGAACATTTCGTTGGCAAAGTTGGTGACGGCACCGGTCGTGGCCCACCCGATGACCGCCCACGAGAACAGTGGAAATTCTCGCTGTTTGGGCTGATAGAAGATCGCCAGCTTGTAAACAATGCAGCACAAGCAATATCCAGTGCCCCATATGAAGTAGAGAAACGGGGTTGATAGCACCGCCCACACTGTACTGGTGTGGTCTTGGATCAACGAAAAAAGCGCATAGCAGGGCCAGAGGGCTGTGGCCGAGAAGAAGGCGCACAAGGCGAAGACGAAGAGGCCGCCGACGGCGCGACCCAGTTCAACAAACCACGCGGGCATTCGGTTCTCCCCACCCTTCTGATGGCGCCTGACGTCGACGGAGCACGCTACTCCACCCGGGCCGGGCTGACCCTTGTCACCGTGCAGACGAGGGCGTAGCTCGACGCATGCTCAAGCACGTCCTTGCCCTCACCCTCGTGGTCGCGACCTCTGCCTCGTGCCAACCGAAAGAAGGCCAGCCGAAAGACGGCGGCGAGACGAAGCCCGACACGAAGGACACCACGTCGACCCACGACGTGAAGAAGAAGCCGGAGAAGCCCGTGGTCGCAGACATTCCCGCCCCCGCCGACGTCGCCGCTGCCCCCGCCGACGCCGAAAAGACGGCGTCGGGTCTGGCCAGCAAGATCATCAAGCCCGCCGCCACGCCCGGCGTGAAGCCCAGCGCCGAAGACACCGTCGAGGTGCACTACACAGGGTGGACGACCGACGGCAAGATGTTCGACTCGTCGGTGAAGCGCGGCAAGACCGCCAAGTTTCCCCTCAACGGCGTCATCAAGGGTTGGACAGAGGGCTTGCAGCTCATGCAAGAGGGCGAGACCCGCCGCTTCTGGATCCCCGTCGAGCTCGCCTACAACAACCGTCCGGGCAAGCCCGCGGGCATGCTGGTGTTCGACGTCGAGCTCGTCAAAGTGCAGGCGATGCCGAAGACCCCCGAAGACGTCGCCGCGGTGCCGAAGACGGCGACGAAGACCAAGTCGGGCCTCGCCTGGCGCTCGATCAAGAAGGGCACCGGCACCGAGAAGCCGAAAGAGACCGACACCGTCGAGGTGCACTACGCGGGGTGGACGCTCGACGGCAAGCTGTTCGACACCAGCCACAAGCGCGGCCAGACCACGAAGTTTCCGCTCAACGGCGTCATCAAGGGTTGGACGGAGGGTCTGCAGCTCATGAACGTCGGCGACACCTACCGCTTCTGGATCCCCGCCGAGCTCGCCTACGGCGAGGTGCCCTCGCGACCGGGCGCCCCCGCGGGCATGTTGGTCTTCGACGTCGAGCTCATCTCGATCGCGAAGTAGCCACCGTCAGCAGGCCGAAGACACGGACGTCGTCGACGGGGTCGCAGCCGTCGACGACGTCTTCTTTCGTGGCAACACCAGCCGAAACGTGGTGGTGCCGTCGCCGCTGACGACCTCGGTGACGCCGGCGTGAGCGCGCACGATCTGATCGACGATGAACAGGCCGAGGCCGAGGCCCGGTGTACGGCTGCCGCCGCCCGTCTGTTTGCCGCGGGCGAAGGGATCGAAGAGGTGTTGCAGATCGTTGCCGGGCAGCACGCCGTCGTTTTTGACTTCGACGACGACGGCATCGGCGCCGGCGCCGTCGACGACGACCTTGACGCCGGTGCCGCTCTTGCCGTGCACGGCGGCGTTCTGCACGAGGTTCATGGTCGCCTGGGCGACGCGGTCGCCGTCGACGTCGAGCACGGCAGAGCCCGTGATCGTCAACTCAAAGACGCGGTTGGGCCAGGCGAGCCGGCTCTCATCGACGATGGCGCCGACGACGGGGGCCAGGTCGAGCTGCTCGCGCCGCACGGGGATGCCACCACCGAGGCGCGCCCGCGTGAGGTCGAGCAGATCGTTGATCATGCGCGACATGCGCGAGCCGACCGAGCGCAGGCGCATCGAGACCTTCTTCACAGTGGGCTCGTCGCTGCTCTCGAGCAGCGCCGCGGCGGTGAGGATCGCGCTGACAGGGCTGCGCAGATCGTGGCCGACGACGCCGACGAAGAGCTCGTTGAGCGTCAGCGTCTCTTTGAGCGAGACCAGCAGCGCGTCGCGCTCTTCGTTTGCTTTCTTCAGCTGTTCGACTTGCAGCGCGAGCTGCTGCTTCTGTCGCGCGAGCTCGACAAAGACGGCGACCTTGCTGCGCAGGATGTGATGCTCGACCGGCTTGACGAGATAGTCGACGGCGCCAGCGTCGTAGCCGCGAAAGACCCGCCGCGGATCGTGTCCCGACCCGCTCATGAAGATGATCGGCACGGCCCTCAGCCGCTCGTCGTCGCGCATGCGCTCGGCCAGCGCGAAGCCGTCCATGCCGGGCATGGCAACGTCGACGAGGGCGAGGGCGACGTCGTGTTCGTTGAGGACGGCGAGGGCGCCGGCGCCGTTGCTGGCGCCGATGGCGTCGACGCCGTCTTCTTCGAGGAGGGCGACGATGGCGTCGACGTTTTCGGCCAGGTCATCGACAACAAGGATTTTGGTCATGACGGCCGCCGAAATGGCACGGAGTGAGGCTTTGGGAACGACGTAGGCATTTCGGCTGGGCCGTCATCTCTCATGGTCATGACCGGCGCCTCGTGGTGGGGCGCGAAGAGGGAAGCAACAGACCGATGACGACGGGGAGTTTCACGCTGAGACGCGTTATGCAGAAGAAGTGCCGCCCGTTTACCTCGATCTTTCAGGCAGTTACGCGGTCGGACCGGTAGCGAAAACGCCCCAGTGTGGCGGGCTGGTGACGCGACAGCTTTGTTGGCCACGTCGGCGGCGGGACCTATCCTGCGTTTGATGAGCGAGAAGCCGCCGCCGCGCCCGTCGTCGAAGGCGCCACCGCCGTTGCCGAAGCCGTCACCGCGCCCGGTGACGGCTGAGGCGACGACGCCGAGACAGTCTGCGCCGCCGCCGTTGCCCCCTGCTCCTTCGAAGAAGGGCGGCGACGACGGCGACGCCACCAAGCTGTTCGCCGGCAACCTCGGCGACGAGTCCGAGCTCGTCGTCATCCAGGGCGAGTTTCAAGGGCGCACCATCAAGCTCGGCGCCGGCACCGTCGTCATCGGCCGCTCGAGCGACTGCGATCTGGTGCTCAAGGCCGCCACTGGCGTCTCGCGCCGCCACTGCAAGGTGCAGTACCTCGGCAACCGTTTCGTCGTCGTCGACCTCGAGAGCCGCAACGGCACCATCGTCAACGGCGAATCCGTCGAGCGAAAGGTGCTCGAGAACGGCGACCGCATCGAGGTCGGCGACGAGCTGCTCGAGTTCGTCACCCACTCGATGAGCGAGCTGCGCGCCCCCGCTGCCGACGACGCCAGCATCGAGAATCTGCCGACGCAGCAGCTGCCGCAGGCCGTGAGCTTGCCCCCTGCCCCGCCCATCGCGTTGACGACGCCGAAGCGGTCGACGCCGCCGACGCAGCTGCCCGAGACGTTGCCGCCGCAGCGGGCGCCATCGCCTCCGC
>JANNAY010000074.1:0-8254 GCA_031384945.1 Deltaproteobacteria bacterium | reverse complement strand
CACCCTGCTCGAAGACGAGTGCGAGATCGCCGTGCGGTACGGCATGGGCAAGGTCGCCGAAGAAGCCGCCACCTGGCAGACCGTCGGCTTCTTCGAACGCTTGCTCGAGGTCGCCGGCGCTGAAGATGTGAAGCCGACGTTTCACGGCAAGTCGTGGTTGGGCCAGGGCCCGTCGTCGCGCGTCCGCTTCGCCTGGAAATCCAGGTTCTAAGCAGCTTGCAGGCAGGGGACGTTGACCCGAGGCTGTGTCGAGCACGAAGGGGGGCAGCCCCTGCCTACAAAGCAGAGAGCTCAGCGGAAGAAGTCGAGGAAGGAGTTGGCCTTCTTGAATTCCGTGAGCTCGCCGGCGTCGAAGTAGGCGCCGTAGCAGGTCTTGCACGACTCGTAGTGCACGCGGCCGTTGAGCGAGACCATCGGGATCATCGGCTGGCCGTCGCGCGGGCAGAGGATCTTTCTGACTTTGTCGTTGTCGCGGCCCCTGGCAGCGTCGCCGGTGTCGACGGCCTCGGCGCCCTTCATGGCGGACAATTTCACTTCTTCGTTCATGTCGAAGAAGACGCCGCCGCAGCCGACGCAGCGGTCGACGACGACGACGCTGGCGCCTTCGCCGACGTTGACGTGGGACATCTGCTGTTGGCACTTCGGGCAGGTCAGCGGCCCTGCGGGTTGCTCGGGTTGGTCTTCCATGGCGCTCCTCGACGAGGTTGCCATCATCGGTGAGACGGGTAGGCAGGGTCCATCATGTTGCAAGTCAACGACGTCACGCAGGTCTACGGCGGCAAGGCTCTCTTCGAGAACGTCAACGTGACGTTTCCACCGGGCCGGCGCTTCGGGCTCACGGGGCCAAACGGCGCGGGCAAGTCGACGTTCATGAAGTTTCTCGCCGGCGACGCCGATCCGCAAAAGGGTTCGGTGTCGCGGCCGACCAAGACGTCGATCTTGCGGCAGAACCAACACGCCTACGACGAGCACAAGGTCTCTGACGTCGTCATCATGGGCAACAAGCGCCTGTGGGACGCCATCGCCGAGAAGAACGCCATCCTCGCCTGCCTCGAGAACGGTGAAGAGCTCACCGACGACATGGGCATGCGCCTCGGCGACCTCGAAGGCGTCGTTGGCGAAGAAGACGGCTACGTCGCCGACGTCGAAGCCGCCAAATTGCTCGACGGACTCGGCATCCCCGCCGGCTTTCACGGCGCGCCGATGCGCGAGCTGTCGGGCGGCACCAAGCTGCGCGTGCTGTTGGCGCAAGCGCTGTTCGGCAAGCCCGAGTGCCTGTTGCTCGACGAACCGACCAACCATCTGGATCTTGATTCGATCAAGTGGCTCGAAGATTTCTTGTTGCAGTACGAGGGCACCCTCGTCGTCATCTCGCACGACCGGCACTTCTTGAACGCGGTCACGACGCACATCGCCGACATCGATTACGAGACCATCATCGTCTACACCGGCAACTACGACGGCATGGTCTTGCAGAAGTCTGAAGTGCGCGGGCGCATCGAGAGCGACAACGCCGACAAGAAGAAGAAGATCTTGCAGCTGCAAGACTTCGTCGCCCGCTTCGGCGCCGGCACGCGCGCGTCGCAGGTGCAGTCGCGCAAGAAAGAGATCGAGAAGCTGCAGTCGGGCGACTTGAAGAAGTCGAACATCGAGCGGCCCTTCATCAAGTTCGAGATCGGCGATCGCCCGTCGGGCAAGCACGTGCTGCGCATCGAGAAGCTCAGCAAGACGTTCAAAGACAGCGGCACGTCGCAGTTCTCACGCGGCGACATTCCGATCGTGAAAGATTTCAACTTTCAGCTGATGCGCGGCGACAAGCTGGCCATCATCGGACCCTCGGGCATCGGCAAGACCACGCTGCTGCGCTTGATTCTCGACGAGGTCAAACCCGACGGCGGCACCATCGTCTGGGGCCATGAGGTCCGCACCGGCTACTTCGCGCAAGACCACAGCCACGGCATCCCGCCCAACGTGCCGTTGTGGGAGTGGCTGTATTCGCTCGATGAGCCGCCGACGCCGGCTGAGCGCGCGACCAAAGAGTCGATCCGCTCGTTGCTCGGCCGCATGCTCTTCAGCGGCGACGAGGCGCTGAAGATGACGCACGTGCTGTCGGGCGGTGAGACCGCGCGCATGTTGTTCGCGAAGCTCATGCTCTTGAAGCAGAACGTCTTGATCTTCGATGAGCCCACCAACCACCTCGACCTCGAGTCGATCAGCGCGTTGCGCGACGCGATTCAGAAGTACGACGGCACCGTCATCGTCGTGACCCACGACCGAGACCTCGTCGCCGACGCCGCCACGCGCATCCTCGCGATGAGCAAGCACGGCATCGATGACTTCAACGGTCCGTACGAAGAGTTCTTGCGCAAGGTCGGCGACGTTCGCCTCGATCGCTGACCCGCAGAGAAGGCGGGCACGGTTCTTCAAAGGGAATCTCTTGAGGTTTCCCCATGACGACGACCGCGCTTGCCCACGAACCACCACCGCCGCTGCCCTGGCTGCGCCGCCTGCTCGACGCGGCGACGACGTCGAACGGCCCGGCGGCGCCGTGGACCTTGCGGGTGCGCGGCAACGTCGTCGAGGTGCTGGCCCCGGCGGGTGATCGCGGGGCGCTTCTGTCGGCTGGTGCATTCTTGCAGCGCCTCACCCTCACGGCGCGCCACGCCGGACGCAGCACCCACATCGGCCGCGACGTGCTCGACGACGGCGTCGTCGCCCGCGTCTCGTTCGGCGGCGGCGAGCACTACGACTTGCACGCCGATCGCTTGTTCGCCGCGTTCACCGACAACGCCGCCGGCGTCTCGTTCGCCGACGATGACAGCGTCGACCCCTTCGAGGTCTCGCTGCTCTCGAGCGCGGCCCTGATCGCGGGGGCGCAGCTGGTGGTCGTCGACGACGCGCGCAAGAGCGAGCTCTGCCGCCTCATCACGCGCCGTCAGGGCGCCGATGACGATGTCGACGACGCCCACAGCGTCTTCGCCCCCGTCCTCGCCGTCATCGTCACCGACGGCGACGCCGACCGCGACGTCTTGCGCGGCGGCGAGGCGGCCGCGCGCGTCAAGCTGACGGCCGCCGCCGACAGCCTCGGCGTCGTCGAATTCGACGTCGACGACGACGACCGCGTCCGCTTGCGCGAGCTGCTCGCCGTCGCCGGCACGCCGCAGATCGTGCTGGGCTTCGGACATCCGATGCACCGCGGCTAAGCTCACGGCATGCGTGCCGTCTTTGCTGTCGCGGTTGCTGTCGTCGTCGTCGTCAACGCAGCCTGCGACGGCGAAGGCGAGGGCGAAGGCGAAGGCGAAGGCGACGTCGCCAAAGAAGGCGTCTGCGGCCGCGTCGACCTCGTCGACGGCTCGACCGCCCCCGACGACTTCGGCGAGGTCGTCGTCGAAGACGCCCGCGTCGAAGGCCTCGGCTTCGTCACCGTCAACTTCGCCGGCGGCCGCACCTTGCTCTTTCCGGTGTCGCCGTCGCGTCCGCCGTCGTTGCCGCCACCGGGTCCGGCGACGCTGCACGCGGGGCAGGCCGACTGCTTCGGCGAAGGCTGCGACACGGCCTTCTGGGCCCTCGTCGACGACGCCGGCGTCCCGTGGTTCGAGGTCGGCACCGCCAACGCCATCGATGACGGACCGGTGCGCGGACCGGGCCCCGACGAGCACGTCACCTTTCGCCTCGCCACCGACGACGAGGTCTGCGGCGTCTCACCGGCAGAGGGGGGCGGCGGCGACGGCATCGCTGTCGGCGTCGTCTCCACCGACGACGGCGATGTCATCGTCAAAGCGGGCGCCACCAAAGACGTCGTCATCGGCGGCGCCGAATTCGCCGTGGCCGTCGGCGGCGCCGAACGCGACGTCGTCGTCGTCGAAGACATCGGCCCCTGCGCCGACTGCGCCGCCCCCGGCGACTACGTCTTCACCTCGATCGGCGTGGTGCTCTACCGAAAAGCGCCGTGAGATCCGTCGTCATCTGATTCACGCCCAGGGAAACGGTCCCTTGGTGAGGTCGCGGGTCATGTTCTTCTGGTGCGCCTCGATGGTGCCGCCACCAATCTCGAGCAGCTTGGCGTCGCGCCACAGCCGCTCGACGACGTACTCGCCGACGTAGCCGTAGCCGCCCAGCACCTGCATCGCGCGGTCAGCGACGTTCTTGCCCATCGTCGACGCCACGAGCTTCACACCATCGCTGTCGAGACGGTTGCCGTACGCATCGAGCGGCATGCGGCGGGCGGTGTCGTAGACGTAGGCGCGGCAGGCCATGAATTCGGCGTAGCTGTCGGCAATGTATTTTTGGATCTGACCGAACTCATTCAACGGCTTTCCAAACGCCTTTCGATCGGCGGCGTACTTGGTCATGACCTCGATGCTGCGACGAGCGATGCCGAGCGACATGGCCGCCAGGGTCAGTCTTTCGAGCGCGAGGTTGCGCATCATGTGTTTAATAGAACCGCCTTCTTCGCCGATGCGGTTGGCCAACGGAATCTTGACGTCTTCGAGCACCATCTCGGCCGTGTTGCTGGCGCGCATGCCGCTCTTGGCGTGAATCTTCTGGCCCACCGAGAAGCCGGCCATGCCCTTCTCGACGACGAACGACGACAATTGAGGGCGCTCGTCGGTGCCGCCGGTGCGGGCGTAGAAGAGCATCGTGTCGCAGGTGGTCTTGTTGTCATCGACGGCGCCGTTGGTGATCCACATCTTGCGGCCGTTGACCAGGTAGTGATCACCCTGCTTCGACGCCGTCGTGCGCAAGCCGAGCACGTCGGTGCCGACGGCGGGCTCGCTCATGCCCATCGCGCCGACGTGCTCACCGCTGATGAGCTTCGGCAACCAGCGCTTCTTCTGCTCGGCCGAGGCGTTGTAGGCGAGGTTGTTCACGCACAGCATCGAGTGGGCGAGATAGGCGAGCGTGAAGCCCGGGTCTGACGCCGACAACTCTTCGTGCACGATGACGGCGGCGGTGGCGTCCATGCCGGCGCCGCCGTCGGCCTCGGGCACGGTGACGCCGAGCAAGCCGAGCTCGCCGACCTTGTTGAACAGCGCGCGGTTGAACCGCTCTTTCTGATCGTTCTCCAACGCCTGCGGCTCGACTTCGGCGACGGTGAACGCGCGCACCTGGTCGCGCAGCATCTTGTGCTCTTCGGTGGGCAGCGCGAGGTCAAACGACGAGAGGGCGACGTTGGTCATGGCGCCCGTTTAGAAGGCCGCGCCAACGACGACAACCGCGTTGCGGCACGCCCCGCGCACGCACGCCGCACGCCCCCGCCCCGTGATCCATCCAGGCGCGGGTGATCCATCCATCGCGCGGGTGATCCATCCGCGCGGGGTGATCAACGGAGGCCCAACGCCGTCAGCGCGCGCTTGCCGAGCTGTTTGCCCACGCGTTCGGCGTAGACGTTGTCAGCGCCGTAGAAGGCGACGGCGTCTTTGGCGGCGACGCGGCCGACCCAGCTGTCGAAGACGACGTCGTAGTCGCCCTCGCGCCAGTGCCATTCGTTCACGCCGTTCACCAGCAGCTGCACGCGCTGGCGACGTCCCCAGCGCACATCGTCGCGCTCGATGCGGCGCAGGTCGAGCGCGTACCAGATGCCACCGCGGCGGATCGCGGCGAGGCGTCTTTGCAGACGACGTCGTCACGCGCGGCCAACTTCGGCACGCGGCGCGGCCGGCGACGCGGGGTCGCCCGCAAGACGCCGTCGGGGTCGACGTAGAATTTCGGCGCGCGGCTCCACCGTTCGAGAGAGCGGTCGAAGAAGAAGGGTCCGCCCCATTCGCGATGGCCAACGAGGTCGCCGTCGTCGTCGCGCCAGGTCTGCGTGCACAAGAAGTCTTTGATGTGCCCGACGACGTGGAGGTCGACGGCTCTGTCGACGCGCAAGCAGCTGCGGACCTCGCTGTAGACGTCGTCCCAGCGATGGCCGACGCGCGAGCGCAGGAAACGGAGAAACGGCGCGAAGTTCTCGTTGAGAGACTTGCTCTTCCAACCGTAGTGGCGGCCGATCGACTCATGGGTCGCGGCGTCGTCGAAGCCGCGGGGATCGTTGAGACGACGGCGGTGTGTGCGTTTTGGTCCGTCCCCCGAGAAGAAGTGACGGGGGCGTTCGACCATCAGCTGGGACATGTCGGAGCGCATAGGATGAACCTCGTTGTCGACGACGAATGCGACTTCGTCGGCGACGCAGACAGAGCGCGGGCAGTGAATTGCGTCTCGGTCTGCTGGGTCATCGGTGGCTCCAAAAAACGGGGGAGCGCTTCGCGTGGTGTCTCGACGGTGCGACCGACGACTGGCCGCGGGCATCGATTCATCGCTAGACCGCCGTCCACCCCAAAAGGATCTTCATGCTCACCTCTGCTCTCGTGCTCTCTCTCGTCGTCGCTGGCGGCATCAAGGTCGACACCGTCGAATACAAAGACAAAGACGGCGCCGTCCTCGAAGGCAAAGTCGCCTACGACGACGCAGCAAAAAACAAGAAGCCCGGCGTCGTCGTCGTCCACGATTGGATGGGGCTCAGCGACGACACCGAAGGCCGCATCAAAGAGCTCGCCGCCATGGGCTACGTCGCCTTTGCCGCCGACATCTACGGCAAGGGCGTGCGCCCGAAAGACATGAAGGGCGCCAGCGAGCAGGCCGGCAAATTCAAGGGCGACCGCAAGCTCTTGCGCAGCCGCGCCCAGGCCGCGCTCGACACTCTGCTGAAGCGCAGCGACGTCGACGCCGGCAAGGTCGCCGCCATGGGCTTCTGCTTCGGCGGCACCACCGCGATCGAGCTCGCCAAGTCGGGCGCGCCGCTCAAGGGCATCGTCAGCTTTCACGGCGGCCTCGACGCGCCCGTCGCCGGCGAGAGCAAGAGCATCAAGGGCAAGGTGCTGGTGCTGCACGGCGCGGCCGATCCGTATGTGCCGCAGAGAGACATCGACGCCTTCGTCAAAGACCTCAACGACGCCAAGATCGACTGGACCATGACGTCGTATGCCGGCGCCGTGCACGCCTTCACCGTCAAGGGCGCCGGCAATGACCCCAGCAAGGGCGCCGCCTACGACGAGAAGGCCAGCAAGCGCGCCTTCATCGCCATGAAGGCCTTCTTCGACGAGATCTTCGGCGTCTGACGCCACATCTTCGGCTGAGCCACATCGTCTTCTTCTTCTTCTTCTTCTTCTTGCGGCCCGTCGTCCTCGGCGTCCACGCCGGTGCGACGGGCGTCCTCTGCGGCAAGGCGCCACCACCGTAATTTTCCTCATGAAACGCGGCACCGACGACGTCATTCTGTCTGCATGAGCACAGCCAACATCATCGGCATGGTGATCTGGTTCGTCGGCATCTTGCTGACGACGCAGGCGCGCAAGTGGCTCATCAGCGACACAGAAACGAAAGACGAGATCGTCGACCGCGATGAGCAGGCCCGCCGTGACCAGGCGCGCTGGGCGAAAGAAGAGCTCGACGACACCGCCCAGCGCACCGGACGACGCTGAGACCGACCCACGACGCTGATCTGAACCGCAGGGCCCGCGTGGCCCTGCGTTCGTTTGCGCTGTAGCGTCCCGCCCATGAGCCAGCCTGAGACGACGACGACGACGACGCCCCCGACATCGACCCAGGCGACACCGCCAAAGAAGAAGTCGCGGGGCGGCCTGATCGCGCTGCTGGTGGTGCTGGTGCTGCCCGTCGCGATGTGCGCGCCGTTTTGCCTCGGCGCCGGCGGCAAAGGCAGCGTCTCTGACGTCACCGTTCTCGAGCTCGACCTCGAACAGCCGCTGGCCGAATCGGCGGCGGCGACGTCACTGCTGTCGACGACGTCGCCGTTGACGACGCGCGATGTGGTCTTCGCCCTCGAGCAGGGCGCCAAAGACCCCAAGGTCAAAGGGCTGTTCGCCCGCATCGGCGGCGCCGGACACGGCGTGGCCACCGCCCAAGAAGTGCGCGACGCCGTCATCGCCTTTCGCAAGTCGGGCAAACCAGCCCTCGCCTACAGCGAGAGCTTCGGCGAGCTGTCGCCGGGTACGGGCGGCTACTACGTCGCCAGCGCCTTCGACGAGATCTACCTGATGCCCACCGGCAACGTGTCGCTGACGTCGCTGTCAGGCGAAGCGATGTTCGCCAAGGGCGCCTTTGACAAGTTCGGCGTCGAGCCCGACTTCTCGAAGCGAAAAGAATACAAGAACGCGCCCAACACCTTCACCGACCAAACATTTACCGAACCGCACAAAGAGGCGACGTTGCGGCTGCTCGCAGAAGTGCAGAAGCAGATCGCCAGCGGCATCGC
>JANNAY010000024.1:0-17900 GCA_031384945.1 Deltaproteobacteria bacterium | reverse complement strand
GCCCAACGCCGGCAAGAGCACGCTGTTGAACGCGCTGTCGGGCAGCGAGCGCGCGCTCGTGCACCACGAGCCCGGCACCACGCGCGACGTGTTGGAAGCCGACGTCGAATTCGGCGGCGTGGCCTGCGTTGTCGTCGACGTCGCCGGCGTCAGAGGCGGCGCCGACGTGGGCGCCGTCGAAGCCATGGGCATCGCCAGAGCCAACGCCGAAGTCGCCAAAGCCGACGTCGTCGTCGTCTTGAGCGCCGCCGACGGACCGCGCTTTCCGCCGCCCAGCACGCCCGCCGTCGTGCTCGAAGTCTGGTCGAAGATCGATCTCGGCGTCGTCGATGGCGCCGGGGTGTCGGTGCGCTCTGGCCAGGGGCTCGCGCTGCTGCGTGAGCGCATCGCTGACGTCGTCGGCGCCAGCGGCGTCGGCGACGACGAGGCCCTGGTGCAGACAGCGCGGCAAGAGACGGCCCTGCGCGAGGCCACAGGCGCCCTCGACGCCGCCGTCGACGAATTCACCGGCGGCGACGACGAAGTGGTCTGCGCCGACGTCAGAGCCGCCTGCCGCGCCCTCGACCGCGTCGTCGGCAGAGACGTCAGCGCCGACGTGCTCGACCTGGTCTTTTCGCGCTTCTGCATCGGCAAATGAACGACGAGTGATCGGCCACGAGACAGCGTCGGCGGGATCCACAGGCGCGGCCCCGATCGGGCACCGTGGAAGTGGGGAGAAACGGGAGACGTGTGAACCGTACCGCGACCGCCACCTCCGCTCTGCCCGGTGCCGACGGTGCCGACGACCTCGCCAACGATGTGTTGCGACAGCTGCAAGGGGCAGAGGCGCAGCTGAGCAGCGCGCACCGCGCCGCCCAAGACGCAGACCGCTTCGCCGAAGCCGGCCGCGCCATCGCCGACGAATTGGGCGCCCCGATCTGCGGCTTCGCGCTGCGCGCCGGCGACTTCTCGGGCTTTCACAACACCACGACGGGCGTCTTGGCGTTTCCGCAGGAATGATGGTGAGTCGGACGCGACACGATCTCGCGGAGATCCTCAGCCGCACGCTTGGCATCGACGCTGCGCGCGCCCACGTCGACCGCGCCGCTGCCGCCCTCGGCGTCGATGACAACCTCACGTCGGCCGACGCGCTGTTCATCCTTGAAGCCCTCGCTGGCGAGCCTGGCATCGTCGGCATTTCTGCCCGCTTCGCCAAGGCGCGCATTCACCTCGCCTGGGACGACAGCGCGCCGCGCCGCTGACGATCAGGCGAGCTTGAAGAGCGCGAGCTTGTGGGCCTTGCCCTTGAGGGCTTGCTCGCCGGCGGCCAGCCAGCCCCACGTCGACGGCTCGCCCGAGAGCGCGTCTTTGACGTCTTGCGAGACCAGCGGGCTCGCGCCGAGCTCTTTGGTGAGCCCTTCGATGCGCGCGGCGGCGTTGACGGCGTCGCCGATGAAGGTGAACTCGAGGCGGTCGGGCGAGCCGATGGTGCCAGCGATGACCTCACCGGCGTGTATGCCGATGCCGATGTGGATGGGCTCTTTGAGCACCGTCTGGTTCAAGCGCTCGACGCGGCGGTGCATCTCTCGCGCAGACAGCACGGCCTGTGACGCCGCACCGTCGAAGCTCTCGAGCCCAAAGATCGCCATCAAGCCGTCACCGATGAATTTGTCGACGACGCCACCGTGGACGTGGACGCAGTCGACCATCTCGGTGAAGTAGGCGTTCAAGTCGCGGACGAGCTGCTCGGGATCGGCGCTCTCGGTTCTCGCAGTGAAATTGCGGACGTCGGAGAAGAGCACCACGACCTTGCGGCGCGATCCGCCGAGCTTGAAGCCGTCGGTCGACGCGAGCAGCCGCTCGGCCACCGCGGGGCTGACCAGTTTGCCGATCAGCTCTTGGATGCGCTTGCGCTCGCGCAGCCCGGCGATCATCTGGTTGGTGCGTGAGGCGATGACGGCGAATTCGTCTTTGCTGGCGACGGGGACGGCGACGTCGAGGCGTCCGGAGGCGACGGCTTCGAGCACCTCGCGCTGGTTGTCGAGAAACAGCCGCAGGTTTCTCGCGAACGAGACCACGAGGTTGACCAGCAGCGGGATGAACACCGCCAGCGCCACCACGCTCTCGATCATCAGCTCGCGCTGCGAGGTCTTGTTCACGTCGGCCGTGATGAGGTCGGCGACGTCTTTCAGCCCGAGCAGCAGCAGGTCGCCAGTGAGCAGCGTGAACAGCGCCAACGAGACCGCCGCGAACTTGCGCGACAGCGAAAAAAAGCCGCCTTCGACGACGACGTCGGCGGTCGTCGTCGCCGCCTTGCGCTGCAGCAGCACCGCGCGCTCACGCTGCAGGGCCGTGTCGAGCCCGGCGAAGAGCCCGAGCGTCAGGCAGCCGACGACGATGCGGGCGCCGGAGTTCCACGGGTAGCCGTAGAAGAAGTGGTCGAAGACCATGAAGGCGACGCCAGCGCCGACGAAGCAGCCGAGGTCGAGCCAGAGCTGGCGGGCGGGCTGGGCGAGCGGCGGCGCCCCGTCAACCAAGGGTTTCAGCAGCAGCGTCCGGGCGACGACGGCGAAGAAGAACCAGACGCCGAGCAGGCGGAGGACGTGGAGCATCCCCAGCTGGAGGAGGTGGGGGCAGACCTGGACGCCGAAGGCGCTGAGCGCGCAGACGGCGATGACGACGTGGACCAGCAGGCGCGGCATGGTCTGCAGGCTATGTGCGGCTGGCGGGCAGGGTGACATTTTCAGGCGATCGCCCGTCCGTTTCCTGAAACGGAACAGACCGGTGACGGTGGCGAGGTGCGTGTGGGGGGGGCTGTTCCGTTTCACGTTTCTCGAAACGGAACGGCCCACGTGCCGCAGCGAGGTGCGCGCGGGGTGGGCCGTTCCGTTTCGCTGGAAAACGGCGTCGCGGGCGTTGCCGACGACGACAGACCGTGGTGGATCGGCAACATGCGCGCACCGACCCGACTCCCCGAGGCTGAGCTTGTCGCCACCGCCAGGCGCCTGCGCTCGCTGATCGTCGAAGCCATCACCGTCGCCGGCAGCGGCCACCCCGGCGGCTCCCTCTCCGCTCTGGAGATCATCCTGACGCTCTACTCGGGCGAGCTGCGGTTCGACCCGAAAGAGCCGAAGTGGGAGGCGCGCGATCGCTTCGTGTTGTCGAAAGGACACGGCGTGCCCGCCCTCTACGCCGTCATGGCCGAGCGCGGCTTCTTCGCCCATGACCAGCTGCTGACGCTGCGCAAGCTCGGGTCGCCGCTGCAAGGACACCCCGCCAACGCGCTCTTGCCCGGCATCGAAGCGTCGACGGGATCGCTCGGCCAGGGGCTCAGCGTCGCCCAGGGCATCGCACTCGCGGCGCAGCTCAAGGGCACGAAAGAGCAGCCGGCCTGGCGCTGCTACTGCCTGACCGGCGACGGCGAGCTGCAAGAAGGCCAAATCTGGGAGGCGGCGATGTCGGCGCCCCACCTCGGCGCCACCAACCTCACGGTGTTCGTCGACTGGAACAAGGCGCAGATCGACGGACGCGTCGACGAGGTGATGCCGCTCGATCCCCTCGCCGACAAGTGGCGCGCGTTCGGCTGGCAGGTGCTCGAGATCGACGGACACAGCATCGCGGCCATCCGCTCGGCCATCGACGCAGCGAAGCAAGAGACGACGCGGCCGACGGTGGTGCTCGCGCACACGATCAAGGGCAAGGGCGTCTCGTTTATGGAAACAGACATTGTGGGATGGCACGGCAAGGCGCCTTCCAAAGACGAGCTGACCGCGGCAAAGAAGGAGCTTCAATGACCGCTGTATCCCCTGTGTCCCCCCGTCTCACGAGCCCGGCTGCGGTCAAGGCCGTCGCCTCGCGCAAGGCCTTCGGCGACGCCCTCAAAGCCCAGGGTGATGTCGACGACAACATCGTCGTGCTCGACGCCGACCTGTCGAAGTCGACGATGACGGCGACGTTCGCCAAGGCGCACCCCAAGCGCTTCTTTGACATGGGTATCGCCGAAGCCAACATGATTGGAACGGCGTCGGGCATGGCGCTATCAGGACTGACTCCGTTCTGCTGCTCGTTCGCTGCATTCTTGGCTGGACGCTTCGACCAGATCAAGATGTCGGTGGCGTACTCGCAGGCGCGCGTGCGGCTCGTCGGAACCCACGCTGGCGTCGGCATCGGCCCCGACGGCTACTCGCAGCAGGGCCTCGAAGACATCGCCTGCATGCGGTCGCTGGCGATGATGCTGGTGCTGCAGCCCGCCGACGACCTCGAGACCACGCAGATGGTGCAGGCGTTGGCGACGGATCCGCGGCCGGCGTACCTGCGGCTGACGCGGCAAGAGCTGCCGCGCGTCCACGACGACAGCTACAAATTCGTCGTCGGCAAATACGCCAAATTGGTCGACGGCGCCGACGTCGGCATCTTCGCCACCGGCGGCACCGTCGGACACGCCGTCGAAGCCGCGCTGGCGCTGCACGCGCAAGGCATCAAGGCCGCCGTGTGGAACGCGAGCTCGATCAAGCCCGTCGACGATGACGCGGTCGTCGCCGCCGCCGCCTGCAAATACGGCGTCGTCAGCGTCGAAGACCACAACGTGCTCGGCGGACTCGGCGGCGCGGTCGCCGAAGTCTTGACGACGAAGAAGCCGGCGCGTTTGCTCCGGCTCGGCATTCAGGATGTCTTTGGCGAATCCGGCGAGCCGGCCGAGCTCTATGCCCATCACGGCATCGATGCGGCCGGCATCGCCAAATCCGTCAAAGCTTTCTGCAGCTGATCAGCACCTGATCAGCACCTGATCAGACGATCGCGCGGCGGCGTCCGCCGGTGACCGCTCCGACGACGACCATCAGCAAGATGGCGCCGATGACGCTGCCGATGAAGCCCGCGCCCGCGGGCTCGCCGATCGCATGGTGCGTGAACAAGTTGCCCAAGGCGCCGCCAGCGAGGGAGCCGACGATGCCGATGCCTGTCGTCATCAAGAAGCCCATCTTCTGGTTGCCCGGAAGAACGGCGCGCGCGACGAGGCCGACGACGAAACCAAAAACGATCCAAGCGAGGATGCCCATGACGTGCTCCTGAGTGTGGTGGATTCCAACAACGCACTTGGGTTTTTGCAGCCGTCGTGCCGCGGGCCTCGGCGTTGGAACGCGCTCAAAACCGAGGCGAATTCGACGTCGACGGCGCTGGCGACGTTGACGCCCCAGCCGATCGCGCACACCGCGGCGATCGCGGCGCCTTTCGCGGGTTCCGTTGACGACGAATCCGCCCCATCGCAGCGTCGCCCCATGAGCGATCGGCGGTTCACCGACGACGAGGTCGGGCGGGTGTTGGCGCGGGCCGCCGATTTGTCGGCGACGAACCCGCAGAAGACGACGTCGCTCGATGACATCGAACGCATCGCCGCCGAAGCCGGCATCGACCCCGCGCTCGTGCGCAAGGCCGCCGAAGGCCTCGCTGCACCGCCGGCGAAGACGCAGCCAACGACGCCGGTGAGAACGACGACCGCGTCGAATGAGAACCCGTCTGGGTTGTTTGGTCCGAGCCGCCTCGTCTTCGAAGCTGTCTTCGACGGCGAGCTCGACGAGTCGCTGCACCCCGCCTTGCGCACCGGCGTGCTCGAAGGAACCTCGTTTCCCCTCGCCGCCGTCGCTGTCGGCCGCGCGCTGCACTTTCAACGCAGCTCTGACGCCGAGCACGGCTACGGAACCGAAGGCGGACCGCTGCGCATCAGCATCATGCCCCGCGGCGGCAAGACGGTCCTGCGCGTCGAGGACCGGCTCGGCGGGCTCATGGGCGGCATCTGGGGCGGCGTCGGCGGCGGCGCCGGGCTGTCCTTCGCGTTCTTGATGTTGGGCTTTGGCGTCAGCGTCGGCGGCGACTGGGGTGCCATCGCCGGCCTCTTCGGCGGCCTCGCCACAGCCTACGGCGCGACCCGCGCGCTCTTCATCACCATCGCCCGCGCCCGCGAGGTCCGCACCAAAGACCTCTTCGAGCAGCTCAGCACCGTGGTGGCGTCGACGCTGGCGTCTGCTTCGTCGCTGTCGTCGGCGCGTGAGCGTGTCGGGTTGTTGGCCGCTCCTGAGAACGAGGCGGTGCCGCAGGACCTCTAGCTCACCGTCGAGGAAGGACGAAGGCGGCGCTGAGCAGCGCGCACTTCACGAGCTGCACTGCGGTGAGGTCATGGTCGTCTTCGGCGCCGTGCTCTACCCGATGTTCGGCAGCGTCGACAAAGCGGCGTTTCCCGCGCTGTCGCAAAGCTTCAACGCCGCATCGGCGTCCCCGTCGTCGCCGTCGAATTCGCCGCCTTCTTCGTGACGGTTGGGCGGCGGCGTGGCGAGGTCGACGAGGGTGTTGCCGAGGTAGACGGACAGCTCTTGCCACACCTGGTGCGCGTCCAGCTGGCTTTGAAAGCCGAGCTCACGGAGCGACGGATTGACGACGACGCGGTCGCCGAAGTGGGCGACGAGCGGCGCGCGCAAGGCCACGAACAAGGCCCAGCTGTCGGCGTTGACGTCGTCGCCCCAGACGCGCTCGCGTCGCCAACGTCGGCGCGCCGGGTGGTGGAGTTGTTCGGACAGCTGACCACGCGCGGGCTTTGGCAGGGTCGTTGCCGCGCCACCAGGCGACGCGGTCGTCGACGACGCGCACGAGCTGCTCGAAGGAGCCGCAGCAGCGCGGCGCCGCGCGTTCTTTGCCGCCGCCGTCGACGACGCGGGCCTCTTCGTGGACGACGTAGACCGCAAAGGCGCTGCCGCAGACGCCGACGACGCAGCGCTCGACGGGGCAGGGCGGTCGCTCCCCTGGCTGGTTCAGCGCCGGCGGGACGGTATCGTCGCGCCAGAGGTCGGCGACGGCAGCATCGATTGCTGCGGGCGCGACGACGCGGTCGACGCCGCCGACGAGCCAGTGGACGTCGGAGAAGCGGGCGTAGACGGGGGTGGCTTCGTCGTCAGAGGCTTTGCCGACGTCGTAGTAGTCCTTGAAGTCGCTCACGATCCGCACAGCCGAAGCGTAGCTGCATGCGAAACGGAACAGCCCGGCCGCCAACGTCGCCGTCGCCTACGCCGGCCTGTTCCGTTTTGCCTGCGACGGGCGGGGTTGACCGCGAGGCGGCGGCAGGCCAAGCCGAACGTCACCACGAAGGATCGAGGCTGCCTGGTGCGGCCGGCGATCCACGCCCAGCGAGGCTGGCGCAGACGAAGATGGCAATGTCGCCGTCAACGTCAACGTCAGCGTAATCGATGGGAGAGGAGCGACAGATGCCTGCTTTCACGCTTGAAGCCACCACGCGTTCCGGTCACGGCAAAGGCGCCTCGCGGCGCTTGCGTGCCACCGACAAAGTACCCGCCGTCGTCTACGGAAAGAAAGGTGCTGGCACCCTCTCCATCGCCGTGACGCCGAAGGACCTGACCAAGGCGCTGCTCGGCAGCCTCCGGCGCAACCAGCTCATCGAGCTGAAGGTGAAAGACGACGCCGGCAAGGCCGTCTCGAGCCACTTCGTCATCACCCGCGAAGTCCAGGCGCACCCGGTCCGCCGCAACCCCGTCCACATCGACTTCCTCGAGATCGACCCCAAGACGCCGATCCCCGTGAAGGTGCCCTTCGAGGTCACAGGTAAGTCGAAGGCCTCGATCCAGGGCGCCAACACCACCCTCGTCGTCAAGACGCTGAACGTGATGGTCGCGCCGGACGCCATCCCCGAGAAGATCGTCCTCGACATCACCGAGTGCGACTTCGGCGTCGTCCGCGCCAATGCGATCACCATGCCCAAGGGCGTGACCCTCGTCGACAGCGTCGAGATGCCCGTTGTCTCGCTGCGCATGCCGCGCGGCGAGAAAGAGGAAGAGACTGCGACCCCGGCGGCTGGTGCGGCCCCCGCGGCCGACGGCAAGGCTCCGGCTGCTGCGGCTGGCAAAGAGGGCGAGAAGAAGGACGAAAAGAAGAAGTGATCTTCTTCGTTTCGTCAGTGAAAAGCGGGCCGCACGGCCCGCTTTTCTTTTGTCCCTCGCGACACGAGCGAACCGAAGCCGGGTCGACGTCGTAGGAGGCGCTGGAGGCCTACTGTGCATCTTGCTGCAATGCGTCGACAAGGCTACGGTTCGCGGTCATGAAGGTCGGCGACAAGGTCCCCTCGTTCTCCCTGCAGGATCAAAACGGTCAGGTATTCAAACTCGATGAAGAGTTGAATAGGGGCCCATTGGTCTTTTTCTTTTATCCTAAAGATGAGACGCCAGTGTGCACGGCCGAGGCCTGCTCGTTCCGCGACGCCAACGACGACTTCGTCAAGGCCGGCGCAGCCGTCTTCGGCGTCTCCTCCGACGACGTCGCTTCGCACAAGAAATTCGCCGACAAGCACAAGCTCAACTACCGGCTTCTTGCCGACGTCGGCGGCAAGGTACGAGAACAGCTCGGCGTTCCCCGGTCGTTTTTTGGATTGAAAGACGGCCGCGTCACCTACGTCGTCGACAAATCTGGCGTCGTCCGCATGGCACACGAAGCGGCGCTGCAGGCGCAGAACCACGTCGACCAAGCGATCAGCATCATCAGGTCGTTGCAGTGAGAATCAAGCAACGAGAAATCGAAGAAAGGTAGGACATGATCCGGCACCTCGGCGCGCCGAATGCCCGCTTCGATTCGAGGCGGAACAGACCGTGTTTCTCGACGACGACGAAGCCCACCGGACCGTTCCGTTTGGGTGGTCTCGTGCACAAAAAATGGGGGTGAAACGGAGGATCCCTCATGAGTGATCCTGCAGCACGCCTTTACCAACAGCTTGCGACCGGCCTCGCCCACGACCGGTTCGGCGCCATCGTCTGCGACGCCGACGGCGCCGTGCGCTTCTTCGTCGACCTCGCCCACAGCGGGGCATGTCCACGCTGCCGCTCAAGCCGTTGGACGCCGACGGGCCGTCACCACATCGATTGCGCAACGTGCGGAGAGGTGTCTGTCTACACCGGCACCGCGCTTGGACGACGGCGGCTGCGGCTGCACCCGCTGCTGGCAGCGATCCACGCGATGTTCGTCGACCGCGCCACGCCGAGCGCCCGTGGGTTCAGTCGTACGTGGGGTCAGCGCCTCGATACGACTTGGAACCTCCTCCACGAGCTCCGCGACGCGCTGCCGCCGACGCCGTTGCCAGAGGCCGGTCAATTCTTCCCGCTCCTCGGTAACGAAAGCGAACGCAACCGCGCTGGCGTCGTCTTGGGCGTCGTCGATGGCGTTGTCGCTGCCGCCGCCGTTGTCTTCGAAGAGGAACAAGAAGAAGTGGAAGCCGTCGTCGTCCGCGTCGATGACATCCCCAACTTTCCCGCTGTCATCTCTGTCTGGTGGGGCCTGCTGCGGGCCTGGATGACGACGACGTTTCGCGGCGTGTCAGTGAGGCATCTTGCACGCTACCTGCGGGAGTGGTCGTGTCGCTGCGGGCGCGTCGCACGCGCTGGCGTCGTCGATGACACAACGGAGTGCAACTTCGCCGCCTCCTGAGCATCAGAACGCTCGTTGCCGCCGACGTCGTCGTCGGCTACGCCGACGTCCCCACAAGAGGTTCCGCGATGACGACGCACGGACAGCACCAGGTTGTGATCATTGGCTCAGGTCCCGCGGGCTGGACGGCTGCGCTTTACACAGGCCGCGCGAACCTCAAGCCGGTCGTCTACGAAGGCGCCGCGCCGAACGTCCCGGGCGGTCAGCTCATGTGGACGTCCGAGGTCGAGAACTTTCCGGGTTTCCCGCACGGCATCAAGGGCCCCGAGATGATGGCGAAGTTCAAAGAGCAGGCAGAGCGCTTTGGCACAGTCTCGCGTCAAGAGAACATCGCCACCGTCGATCTCAGCAAGCGTCCCTTCACGTTGACGACCGAGAACGGCGACACGGTCACCACCGACGCGCTCATTGTCGCGACCGGTGCCACCGCCAAGCTCATTGGCCTGCCCAACGAGAAAGAGCTGTTGAGCTCGGGCGCAGGAGTCTCCGCCTGTGCCACCTGCGACGGCGCCTTCTACAAGGGCGAAGAGCTCATCGTCATTGGTGGTGGCGATTCGGCGATGGAAGAAGCGCAGTTCCTCACGCGCTTCGCTTCGAAGGTAACTCTTGTACACCGCCGCGAAGAGTTCCGCGCTTCCAAGATTATGCTGGATCGGGCTCGTGCCAATTCAAAGATTCACTTTGAAACGTCACAGATTCCACTGGAAGTGATGGTTGAGAAGAAGAAAGTTGGCGTCTTTGAAAAGGATTGGTTGGTCGGGCTGAAGGTCAAGCATGCCAAGACCGGCGTCGAGACGGTTATCAAGGCGGGCGGCATGTTCGTCGCCATCGGCCACACGCCGAATTCGAAGCTGTTCGAAGGCCTGCTCGACATGGACGACAAGGGTTATTTGAAGACTATTGGTCAGTCGTCGAAAACCAAAATCACGGGCGTCTTTGCCTGCGGAGATGTGCAGGATTCCATTTATCGTCAAGCAATTACTGCGGCAGGCAGCGGTTGCATGGCGGCGATCGACGCCGAGCGCTTCCTGGCCGGCCACTGAGCCGTGCCGTTTCTGCGAAACGGAACAGCCCACGACATTCGTCGACGTCAGACGAGCTGGGCTGTTCCGCTTTGTGAGCCGCGTCGTTTGGGCACGTCAACGTGATCAAAGAAGGAGTCGGGCTGCTCGTCCGCAGCGCGATGAGGCAGGTCGGGCGCGTCGGCCCCGCGCGCCAGGCGCTCCACCACCTCAGCGTCCTCACACGCGGCGCTGGAGTCGCCTTTGTCCGTTGCCGCCGGCTGATTCCAGATTCGGCCCGAGGCCATGCGCACCCTGACCGCGCCCGCGGGTCGGCGACGACGCCGCAAGAGCTGGCGACGTCGTTGGAGGCGCTGAAGAAGACGCTGACCTTCGTGCACATGGGCGAGGCCCTGGCAGCGCTGCATGCCGGTCGACGCCTCGAGCGCGGGCTCGCGGTGCTGACCTTCGATGAGTCCTTCGCCGCCACCGCTGAACTCGCCTTGCCGGTGTGCAGGGCGCTCTCTGTTCCGGCGACGGTTTTTGTCACCACCGGGCACCTCGACGAGCACACGACCCTGTGGGACGCCCATGTCCATGCCGTCGTCGATGCGGTCGCGCCCCGGCCGCTGCAAGTCTCGTTCGTCGATCGGGTTTTGTCGACGACGACGGCGGCGGAGCGACTTGCCGCCGCACACCGGCTGTTGCTCTCGCTCGCGTCGCTCGACGAGGTCGAGCTGGGGCGCCGTCTCACCGAGCTTGATGGCTCGTGCGGTGGCACTCCGCCGGTCGCGCCGCTTGATCGGATGCTCACAGCGACGGAGCTCGCGTCACTTTGCCGCGATCCCATCGTCTCGATCGGCGCCCACGGCCATGCCCACCTGTCACTTGCGGCGGCGTCTGACACCGCGCTCGCCGACGAGCTCGAGCGCCCACGGCGGCGCTTGCGCGAGCTGTGTGGTGCAGCGTTCATCGACGTCGTCTCCTACCCCTTTGGCCGTCCGCCCTACGTCGACGAACGCGTCATCTCCGCTGCGCGCGCCGTTGGCTACAAGGCGGGGTTCACGGCGCTGCCGGGGGTCGCGCGTCCGGGCGACCATCTGTTTCAGCTGCCGCGTTTGGCTGTCGACCGACGAAGCGCGACGCTGAACGCCTACGAGCTCGCAGGGACGCTCGCTGCCGTCGACGAGATGCTGTTGATCGCCTCCGGCGAACGCGAGCGGGTTGAGAGCGCCCCCGAGGGCTGACTCTTGAGGACGAAACGGAACGGTCCACCTGCCGTCCACGTCGCTGCGATGACCGGACTGTTCCGTTTCGGCTTCAGGGTCCAAGCGGCGGCCAAGCGTCGCCTCAGAGCCGCGAGCGTCCTTCGGCGGAGACCTCGGTGAGCACCGCCTGCCACGACTGTGCGGGGCCGTCCCAGCTGACGTCTTTCGCCATCAACCGCTTCTGCACCTCGGGGAGGCGGCCCGAAGCGCCGAGGGCGGCGACGCGGCTGACGCCGTCGACGAGGGCCTCCGCCGAGAGGGGCGCGAACAGCACGCCGGTGGCGCTCTTCCACGGGTCTTCGACGTCGTCGGCGCGCTTGCGCGGGGTGAAGTGCGGGTCGCGGATGGTGTCTTGCAGGCCGCCGGTGGCGTGGGCGACGGGCAGGGTGCCGTAGCGCTGGGCGATCAGTTGCACGAGTCCGCAGGGCTCGAAGCGCGACGGCACCAACACGGCGTCGGCGCCGGCGTAGAGGCGGCGCGAGAGTCCCTCGTCGAAGCCGGCTTTGAACCAAACGCGTCCCGGATTGGTGCGCGCCTTTTCGTGCAGCTGGGCCGCGAGGTCTCTATCGCCGTCGCCGAGCAGCGCCAGCGTGGCGCCGCGGGCGAGCAGGCCGTCGATGGCGACGAGCAAGACGTCCCAGCCCTTCTGCGCGGCGAGACGTCCGACGCCGGTGATCAACAACCCGGGTTGTGGATCGCGCAGGCCGAGATCGCTCACGAGCTGTTTGCGGCACGCCGCCTTGCCCTCGGGCTTCAGCGACGAGAACTGCGCCGGCAGCGCCTGGTCCGTCGACGGGTCGTAGCGGACGGCGTCGATGCCGTTGACGATGCCGCGCAGCCGGTGGGCGCGCGATCGAAAAAGTCCTTCGAGGCCTTCGCCGAAGCCGCTGGTCTGCACCTCTTTGGCGTAGCTCGGCGACACGGCGACGACGCGGTCGGCGAAGGCGACGCCGCACTTCAACAGGTTGAGCTCGCCCCAGCTCTCGACGCCGCTGGCGTGCCACAGGTCGCGGGGCAGCGACGTCAACGCGAACGCCGCCGACGGGTAGCGCCCCTGGTGCGCGTTGTTGTGGATGACCTGCACGGTGCCGATGCCGCGCGCCACGCCACGGTCGAGGCTCGTGCGCAGCGCGGCGATGGCCAGCGCGGCGTGCCAGTCGTGGGCGACGATGACGTCGGGCAATGTAGCCTCGGCGTAATAGGCGGCTGCTCGCGCGAGGGCGATGAAGCGAAGGCCATCGTCGCCGTAGCCGTACAGCGACGGGCGATCATAGAGAGTCGGGAAGTCGACGGCGGCGAGGTCGACGCTGGGAAACAGCTGTCCGGTCAGCACTTTGCCGAGAACGTCGAAGCTGCCGCCGCCGTCGACGGGGAACGTGATCTTCATCGGCGAGCGGTCGTAGAGCTGCGGGCAGCTGTGGCTCTGCAACAGCTGGCGGTAGGCCGGCACAAAGCAGGTGACTTCGTGGCCTGCGGCGCCGAGCGCGCGGGCAAGTCCGGAGACGGCGTCGCCGAGCCCGCCCGATTGCGCGAGAGGTGCGAGCTCCGACGATACGAAAAGAATCTTCATCCCGGGCCTTTTTCTGGGTCTTCGTTCGTTGCCGTCGCCGACGCTGTTGACGTCGACGGCTGTGTTTGAATGACTGTGATGAACCGCGCGATCTGTGGCACGAAGCCGTACAGCAAAGAGACGGTGAGCAGCAGCCCCGCGCCCACCTGCGGTCCGAACAGCGCCGAGCCGCTGAGCAAGAGCAGCGCGCCCACCGCGGCGAGGATCTGGCGCTCGCGCTTCAAGCCAAAGAGCACGCGGCCGAGGTGCCGGTAGGCCGAGTCGAAGCCGACCATGAGCACGCAGGCGACTCCGACGAAGAAGCCGACGAGGGCGGTGTCGTCTTTGAACAAGATCGCACTGCACAGGGCGACGATGCCGCCGATGGTCGACGGGACGCCGCGAAAGAAGCGCGGGTCGTCGTCGCTGCTGCCCTTGTTGAGCGTGAAGTACACCAGCCGCGAAATCGTAAAGGCGGCGTAGGCGATGCCGATGACGACACCGCTGACTCCCGCGACGCAGACGGCGACGGCGACGGCGGGGGCGATGGCGTAAGAGATGCCGTCGGCGATGTCGTCGGCGAGGACGCCGAAGCGGGTGCCGCCCCATTTGCGCGCGGCGGCGCCGTCGAGGCCGTCGAAGCCGGCGCCGACCAACAGCAGCAACAGGCACCACGCCGGTTGGCTCTCGCGCCCTTGTCCAGAGACGACGTCGAGCGGCAGCGCGAGCAGGATCGAGAACACGCCGCAGAGTCCGTTCATCGCGCTGAGGCCGTCGGCGATGAAGCGCGCTTGCAACACGCCGAGGTTCACCAGCCCGACGAACGCGGTGAACAGGATGTTGACCACGAGGAGGATCTGCACCGCGTCGGCGTTCACGAACGGCGCGCCGGCGCCTTGCGACAACAGCAGCAACGCCAGCAACGTCGCGTCGAACAACGAGGTGCGCACGCGCGCTTCTTCGACGAGCGGACCCGCTTTCGTGCGGGCTTTGGTGCGGGTGCGCACCGCGGACAGCACGACGAGCAGCACGTCGAGCCCGAGCTTGGCGCCGAGCAGCGAGCCGGGCAGCACGTCGCGCGCTGCCCAGGCGATGACGGCGACGAGGGGCAGGTCGCAGAGGTGGTCGATGACGCGTCCGATGTCAGAGTCTTTGCCCTGGGCGCGGGCGACGATGCCGTCGAGGCCGTCGAGGACGAAGAAGACGACGCAGAGGGCGACGGCGAAGCTCAACCCGCCGGGCAAGACGTCGATTTGTTTGAGGGTCAGCGCCAACAGCGGCGTGACCACGACGAGCTTGAGCGCCGACAGCACATGTGGGTGCAGCGGAATGGCCTTGCCGATGCGGTGCTCGATTGCGTCTACGAAGGCGGGCTTCGGCAGCAGCCGGCTCGTTGTCGACGTCGTGGGACCGCTCACGCTCACCTCCATGGCCTAGACACGCGGGCGCGCAATGCAAATGCCGTGAAGGCAACGGTCGGGGTCGCACGCGCAATCCCCTTTGACGTCGTCGGCGACACAGGCGACGTGACGCGACCATGACGCCAAAGAAGATTGCCCTGCTCTCGACGGGCGGGACCATCGAGAAGACCTACAACGAGAGCGACGGCACCATCTCAAACCAGCGCTCGGTGCTCGAGATCATGCTGGCGTCGCTGGTGCTGCGCGGCGTCGTCATCGAGCGCGTACCGGTGATGAACAAAGACTCGTTGGAGATGACGGATGCCGACCACGAACGCATCGCCACCGTCGCTGGCGTCTACGTCGACTCACACGACGGCCTCATTGTCACCCACGGCACCGACCGCCTGCAGAACACTGGCGAGAAGCTCTGTGCGCGTTTGACGTCGACACCGCGGGTGCCGATCGTGCTGACCGGCGCCATGCGTCCGTATGAGCTGCGCAACACCGACGCGCTGCAGAACCTCACCGAGGCGCTGCTCGCGGTGCAGCTCGCCGTGCCCGGCGTCTATGTCGCCATGCACAACCAGATCCTGCGCTTTCCTGGCGTCATCAAAGACCATGCGCAGCTGCGCTTCATGAAAGCGTGATCAGCCGGGGCGCAGCGCTTTTCTGACGAAACCCTGGATGGCGTCGTCGACTTCTTCGACCTCGCCGACGCTGCGGGCGTCGATCCAGCGGGCGAACAGCTCGAGGCAACCGCCAGTGACCCACGCGGCCGTCGTCGACAGCGCCGCACCGCTCAAGCGCGACGACAGCTCTTCGGTCGTGAGCTCGTGCACGAGCTGGCGAAAGCGCGCCTGCACCGCCAGCGCGGTCTTCTTGCCGCCGAGCGCGCGAAACAGCTTTCGGTTCTCGTCCGCGTGCAACAGCAGACCGCGGGTGAAGCGCAGCTCTCGCCGGGCGTCGCCGAGGCGGGCGGCGGCGCGCAGCGCTTTCTTGAGGTCGTCAAAGCCGCTCAGCAGCAGGTCTTCGCGGTCGGCGAAGTGCGTGTAGAACGTCGACCGTCCGACGTCGGCGCGGTCGCAGACGTCCTGGATGGTGATCTCGTCCCATCCCTTCTCGATGACCAGGGCCACCAGCGCGTCGCGCAGCAGCCGGTGCGTGCGTTCGACGCGACGGTCACGTGGTGCGGGGACCTTCACGAGTGCTCCTTCGACGGCTTCTTCGACGGCTTCTTCATGCTGCCTCGTTCAGCCCTGCTGCTGGACACTTCGGCCGCGCTGTCCAGCAGTGAACGCGCCCCGCCCGCCTGTTCTTCTCACAATGGCGGCCGGTGCCCATTCTGGACATCATGTCCAACACTGCACAAGCACCCATCGTCTCTGTCTGCGACGTCCACCGCGTCTGGTCCGTCGGCGGCGCTGACTTCGCTGCCCTCGACGGCGTCTCCGTCGAATTCGCCCGCGGCGCGCTCACCGCCATCGTCGGCGCCAGCGGCAGCGGCAAGTCGACGCTGCTACAGCTCATCGCCGGCATCGATCGGCCGAGCCGCGGGCGCGTCGTCGTCGATGGCGTCGACATCGCCGGCTTCGACGAAGACGCCCTCTCAGGCTGGCGCGGCGCGCACGTCGGCGTCGTCTTTCAGTCGTTTCAGCTCTTGCCGACGCTCACCGTCGCCGAGAACGTCATGTTGCCCATGGACTTTCGCGGCGCCCTCTCGGTCGCCGCCCAGCGCGAGCGGGCCTTGCTGCTGCTCGATCAGGTGGGTGTGCGCGCGCAGGCCAGCAAGCTGCCGTCGGCGCTCTCGGGCGGACAACAACAGCGCGTCGCCATCGCCCGCGCGCTCGCCAACGACCCCGCTCTCGTCGTCGCCGACGAACCCACCGGCAACCTGGACACCGCGTCTGCCGGCGTCGTCATCGACCTGCTGCGCGGCCTGACGCAGCGCGGAACGAGCGTGGTGATGGTCACCCACGAACGCTCGCTCGCCGCCCGCGCCGATGCCGTCGTCGCCATCGCCGACGGAAAGATCGTCCATGCGTGACGTCAACTTCTCGCCACGCGTGCGCAAGCTGCTCGGTGATGTTCGCGCCGAGCGCGGGCGCTTGCTGTTGCTCGCGCTGTCCGTCGCCGTCGCCCTCTCTGCCGTCGGCGGCGTGCTCGGCGCCTTTGCTGTGTTGCGCCGCGAGCTGCGCGCCGCCTACCTCGGCACCGCGCCGGCGTCGGCGACGTTGGAACTCGAGGGCGGCGTCGACAACGCTGCGCTCGCCGTCGCCCGCGCCGCTGGCGCCGTCATCGCCGTCGCCCGCGACGTCGTCGTTTTCCGCGCCCGCGTCGGCGACGACGATGGCAACGGCTCACGGCCGCTGTTGGCTTTTGTCGTCGACAACTTCGACGACCTGCACCTCGCCACGGTGCGACCCGTGGGCGGCGTCTGGCCACCGCCCACGGGCAGCGCCGTCATCGAGCGCTCAGCGCTCGCCGTGCTCGACGCCGCCGTCGGCAAGACGCTCGTCGTGCAAACGACCTCGGGCGCGCTGCGCGAGCTGCCCATCGTCGGCGTCGTGCACGATCCGTCGCTCGCCCCGGCCGGGCAAGAGCGCACCGGCTATGTGTGGATCTCGCGCGCCACGCTGGCAGCGCTCGGCGAGCCGTCGACGTTGCATGAGCTTCGCGTCAAGTTCGACGATGAGTCCGACGTCGCGGTTGTCGAGGCCGCCGCCACGGTCGTCGCCGATGCCCTCAGCGCCGCTGGACACCACGTCCATCAGATCCGCGTACCGCCGCCGCTGGCGCATCCCCACCAACGGCAGATGACCACCATCCTGGTGATGATGCTGTGCTTCTCGGCATTGGGTCTGGTCTTGAGCGCGGTGTTGGTGGCGACGTCGCTGGCGTCGCTGTTGGCGCGGCAGGTGCGCGAGATCGGCGTGATGAAGGCCGTCGGCGCCCGCGGCGCGCAGATCGCTGGCATCTACGCCGGGCTCGTCGGCGGCGTCGCGGTCGTCGCGGTCGTCGCCTCCATCCCCGTTGCGCTTGTCTTCGCCCGGCTCATGTCGCAGCAGATCGCCGCCCTGTTGAACTTCGATCTCGCTGACGCTGCAGTGCCGCTGTGGGTGATGGGCGTGCAAGCCGCGGCCGGTCTGTTGGTGCCGCTGTTGGTCGCTGTCGTGCCGCTGCGCGCCGCGGCCCGCATGCCGGTGCGCGAGGCCCTTGACCGCAACGG
>JANNAY010000012.1:0-3075 GCA_031384945.1 Deltaproteobacteria bacterium | reverse complement strand
CTCGACGACTTGAGCGGCGACGTCGACCGCACCATGTCGAAGCTCACCGACCTCATCGACGACGCCCACGAAGCTCTCTACGCCGACAACATCGAGGGGGCGAAGAAGTCGCTCGACGAGGCGCGCCGCATCGACGGCCGCAACGTCGACGTTCGCCTGCTCGAGGTCGACATCCTCGCCGCCGAAGACCTGCTCGACGAAGCGGTCAGCGCCGCCGAAGAAGCCAAAGACGACCACCCCAAGTCGATGATCGTGGTCTTTCGCCTGGCGACGCTCTTGCTCGACGGCTTCGACGACGTGCACGCGGCGCGTCCGTTTCTTGAAGACATCGCCCGTCGTCTGGCCAAAGGCGAAGTCCCCGACACCGGCGGCCGCGGCGGCGACAAAGAAGAAGACAAAGAGATCGCCGAAGACTTCGCCGTCGAGGTGTGGCTCACGCTCTCCGACGTCAGAGCCAGCGACCACGACCCCAACGGCGCCCTCGCCGCCGCCGACGCCGCCGTCAAGCTCGCGCCCGACGACGCCATGGCCCGCGTCGCCCGCGCTTGCGCCTTGTTCGACCTCTGCCGCGTCGACGAGTCCGAGAAGATCGTCGCCCTCGCCGTCGACAAAGACCCAAAGAACGCCGACGCGTGGTGGCTGCGCGGTCGCATCCACACCGTGCGCAAAGATCACGAAAAGGCCGACAAGGCCTTTGAGCGCGCCGTCTCTCTCGACGGCGAGCGCTTTCAGCCTCCGCACCGCATCAACGAAGACGACTTCGCCAAGGTCATCGAAGAAGCGATGGCCGAGCTGCCCGAGCAGGTGAAGGGCGCGATGAAGAACGTCAGCGTCATTGTCGAAGACGTCCCCGACGTCGCCGTCTTGCTGAAGTCAGATCCGCCGTTGTCGCCGTCGGCCGTGGGTCTCTTCGATCCCGAGCCGTTGATGGCTGGTGCCGGTCCGGGGCAACCCGTGCGCATCTTTCTCTACCGAAAGAACCTCGAGGTCACCTGCGCCAACGCCGAAGAGATGGTCGACGAAATCGGCGTCACCCTGCTGCACGAGATCGGTCACCATCTCGGCCTCGACGAAGACGACCTCGACGCCCGCGGCTTGAACTGACGACGGCAAACCGAGCCCAGCGGCGTTGCGCGCTGCGGTGCTCCCAGCACTGATTCGTGACAGGCTTGGGCATGCGCTTTCTCGTGCCCATCGCGTTGGCGGTGGCGGCTTTCGCGGCCTTCTTTCTGCTGCGCCAGCCCGGCGAGGTCAGTCGCGTCATCGAGACCCGCGAGGTGCTCGAGTTTCCTGGCGCTTCGTTTTGGAAAGAAGAAGAGCGCTGCACCGACCTCAGCGAGGGCGACATCTGCGGCGGCGAGTGGACCCACAACAACGGCCAAAAGGCCCGCGTGTTGTTGCTGCCCATCGTTGACAGTCGACGGCTCGACAGCTTCACCAAGCGTCTGAAAACCAAGGTCGAAGCCGAAGGCGGCGTCGTCGAAGAATTCGTCCCGTCGCTGTTGATGGGGCAGTGCGGACTGCCTGGCGACACGCCGCTGCGCATCGTGCGCTTGCTGCAGCCGATGGTCCGCGCCGAAGACAACGTTCGGATGGTGAACATCACCTACGTGTTGCCCGGTCCTGACAACCGCGTGCTGCACCTGCTGACGTCGCTGTCGACCGAGGCGGACCAGGTGGGCGCCGACGGCCGCATCCGCGACCTGCTGGCCTTTGGGGCCTGGACGACCCCCGGCGACGATTGACTGCAGCAACGGGCTTGACGACCCGCGTCGTCGTCCCTAGATCGCCGCTGTCTCCCCAACCTCGGCCGCATGTTGCGGCGCTTCATTCGTGAAGCCTGGCGAGCCGGCAGACGGAAAGCACCTCGTCATGAAGACCGATATCCACCCCATCTACCGCAACGCCACCATCTCCTGCGCTTGCGGCGCTTCGTACGACACGCGCAGCACGCGCGGCACCTACGCCGTCGACATCTGCTCCGCGTGCCACCCGTTCTTCACGGGCAAGAGCCGCATTCTCGACAAAGAAGGCCGCGTCGAGAAGTTCAAGGCTCGCTACGGCACCAAGAAGCCTGCGTGATTTGGCGCTTCGCCTGACACCGCATCCGGCCGCCCCTTGGGCGGCCGTTTCTTTTCCGGGAAAAACGTCCGGTAGCTTGCATCGATCCGCTGGGACCGTGGCATCGTACCGCCCGAGGCGTGGGCTCGATCCTGAACCCGCGGCCACATCCCGAAGGGCACCGCCTCGGCAGTGCTGAACCCAGAGAGGTCATTCATATGAAGAGAATTGCGCTTGGAGTGGTTGCTGCCGCTCTTGTTGGCTTGGGCATGACGTCCCAGAGCTGTGCTTGTGGTGAAGGCGAAGGCGAAGGCGAAGGCGAAGGCGAAGAAGGCGAAGGCGAAGAAGGCGAAGGCGAAGGCGAAGAAGGCGAAGGCGAAGGCGAAGAGGGCGAAGGCGAAGGCGAAGGCGGCATCGACATCACCGATGCCACCGTCGTTCTCGTCCGCGACACCATCGACAACTTCGTTGGGAAGGCTGTTGCCAACAACGCCTACAATGCGTGGTTCTCCAACAGCTCGCTCGACCCGGCGACCCTTTCGACCTGTCTCACCCACCAGGTGCTCGGCGCGCTCGCGTTCCCCGGCGCGACGTACAACGGCACGGCGACGGTCGACGACCTGCAGGCGCTCTACCCGGCTGACGACAACACCTACACCTGCCGCTCGATGGCAGAAGCCCACACCGGCCTGAAGATCCCGACGGCGATCAACGGCTTGCTCGTTGCCGACGTCCTCGCCGCCATGGACGAAGAAGGCGTCCCCGGCGCCCCCGACGACGCGGCCACCGTGCAGGGCACGATCGTTGCCGCGCTCGCCCCGCAGTTCGGCGACATCATCGACGAGACCCAGGACCCGGCCTCGCCCGTCGCTGGTCGCTCGCCCTACAACCGCCTCGGCGACCTCGCCGGTGGCAGCGGCAAGCTGGCCATCAACGCCTTGCTCAACGGCGACGACTGCGACCCCGACACCGTTGGTGAGCAGCCCTGCTTCCTCGACCGCGTCTTGGCCGATG
>JANNAY010000341.1:0-1604 GCA_031384945.1 Deltaproteobacteria bacterium | reverse complement strand
TCGTCGCCGCGACCGCGCCGCCTGACAGTCAAATTCAGATGCGCGCGCTGCTGTTCAACAAAGGACTGTGGACCTTCGACAACGGCAAAGTCGAAGCAGCACCGACGACGCTGACGTACCCGTGGTCGGTGTCGACTGCATCGTCGGCTGAGCTGGCTGAGAAACTGTCACAGCTGCCGGCCGACCCGTTCAAGTCCACCGGCCTGAACGCCAACGAGACGCACCTGCAGCCCGCCGTGCACGCGGCCGTCGAAGCGCTGATGGCCGCTGGCGACGAAGGCCTTGTCTGGGTCGTCACCGACAACATCGCCGACCAGGCCTTCTCGAATTCGGGCGGCGGCGGCGTGTCGTCGGAAGACGCGCAGAGAAACCTCGCGTTTTACGACTACCTGAAGAACGAGCCGCGCCTGCAGGCCGTCTACGCCTACCCGATCCACGACGTCACGGGCTGCACCTGGCTGTGTGGCTCGTCGCTCTTCGTCTATGGGTTGCACGTCTCGAAGACCCTGCGCGCCGACGCCAGCGAGGTCGATCGCTTGAGCGGCGGACACCTCGGCGCGGGCGAACCCACCGACGGTGGCCTGTTGTGGAACCGCGGGCTGCGCGCGCTCGCCGCCGAGCACGCGGGTTCGTCGTCGACAGAGCTGGCGGGTGTTCCCCTGCGCTTGAAGCCGATGGACCTGAACGCCGTCGACGTCGGCTTCGAGAAGACCGCCGCCGGCAAGCTGCAGCCGCTGCGTTGCAAACGCTCCGCCGAGTTCGGCGACGCCATCCCCTGCGTGGCCACCGTCGTCGTCAAAAACCTGCTGCGCCACGAGCGCATCGAGTCCGCCCGCCTCAGTCTCGAGGGCGCCACGCTCTTGCCGCACAAGCGCTCTGACGCCCACCGTTTGGCCTGGGCCGGCGCCATCTGCAGCGGCGGCGTCAAAGCCGTCGCCGCCAACGCCAGCATCGACGACGACGGCCGCTTCGTCGTTGGCCCCCTCGACCCGGGACAAGAGCAAAAGCTGCAAGTGCGGCTGCTGTTGCCGCCGGTGGCGGTGGCGCCGACGACGCTGTCGCAGGTCGCCGACGTCGCCTTGACCGACGTCGTCCTCGTCGAAGGTGCGCTGACGGCCCGCATCACCGACGTCCACGCCGCCCTCGTCGTCCCCGCGGCGCAGCGGCAGGGCGTCTACGGCGCCGCCGAGCTGCCCGGCATCTTCACCAGCCGCACCGAGGCCGAGGTCATCGCGCGCTTTCCCGTCGTCGCCGTCGTCAACAACGACGGCAAGCTCGCCGCCCTCTTGCTCGTCGCCGGCATCATTGGCGTCTTGCTGCTCGCTGGGCTGTTGGCCTTCAAGCTCCAGCCCGCGTGGTGCACCGTCCTCGTCGACGGCGTCGAGGCCGACCGACTGCGCATGACGCGCTTCTCGTCGCAGCCCGTCGACGTCCGCGGCGTGCGCTACGGCAGGGTCAAACGCGGCGCCGGCTCCCCCGAGTTCGTCCCGGCCAAGGGGTCGCAGTCTCGCCGTCAAAGCGGCGCCTGGTTCGTCCAGCCCACCGCCGGCTCCGAGTCCAAGATCGAGCTCAAGCAGGGGTGGAAGTCGAAGAAGACCGAGGCC